>JAGYMP010000049.1 GCA_018400565.1 Bacilli bacterium
CATGCTCAAGGAATATTTTCCCTCCGTCAGCGAATATGAATCGACGACGGGTACGAATCCGGAAACGAATGAAGAGGAAACACGTTCATACAGCGATGACGAACCGTTCTCCGCTTATGTCTTCAAATCCACCATCGATCCCTTCGTCGGCACCATCAACATGATGCAGGTCAAATCCGGCACGGTGCAAAAAGACCAGGAAATTTATATATCCACGACCGAAGACACAGCTAAGATCAACCAGCTTTTCTATCTCAGGGGAAAAGAGCAAGTGGTCGCAAAAACCGTCCACGCCGGTGATATCTGCGCGGTTGCGAAAATGAGCGGCATCGAAACGGGTTCCACACTTTCGGATAAGAAAAATACGATTGTTTATCCCAAGGCCGAAACACCGAAACCCACGATGTATGTGGCGATTCATCCGAAAAACAAAGCCGATGAGGACAAATTGTCCACGGCACTTTCGAAACTTCAAATCGAAGATCCGACATTTGAGATCCGCCGCAACAAAGAAACCGCCCAACAACTGATTGGCGGTCAGGGCATGATCCATCTCGGATATATCATCGATAAAATGAAAAACATGTTCAAAGTCGAACTTGAAACTCAGAACCAGGAAATCGTCTACCGCGAAACGATCAAGAAAACAGCAGAAGGCGAAGGACGATATATCAAACAATCTGGTGGTTCCGGCTATTACGGTGTCGTTGAGATCCGCTTTGAACCGAGTGACGAAGAAGACTATGTGTTTGAAGAAGAAGTTTTCGGAGGGGCGGTTCCGAGAAACTACTTCCCCGCCGTTGACAAAGGTTTACAGGAAGCGATGGAACACGGCATATTGGCCGGTTTTCCCGTCATCAATATCAAAGCTGTGTTATGCGACGGCAAGTATCATTCGGTCGATTCCAACGAAATGGCCTTTAAATTGGCGGCATCCATGGCTTTCAAAGATGCATGCAGAAAAGCACAGCCGACGATTTTGGAACCGATTTACCATGTTGAAATCAAAGTCAAAGACGAATACATGGGCGATGTCTTAGGTGACATCAACAAACGCCGCGGCCGTGTGCTCGGCATGGACCCCTCCGATGACGGTTATCAGAAAATCATCGCCGAAGTCCCCGAAGCCGAAATCACGAAATACACGATTGATTTGAAAGCGATGACACAGGGATCCGGAACATTCACGCGTGAATTCGCTCGTTATCAGGAAGTTCCCGACAATCTCGTTGATAAAATCATCGAAGAACAAAAAGAAAAAGAAGAATGATTCATTATAATGAGACAGCCTTTGACCGGCTGTCTCATTTCATTGATGGGTTGGTGAAATCCGTTGACGAATCGTTGAAATTTTGCTATAGTATGATATACTATTCTGTGTGACATAGTAATATCAAATTTTAGAAAAAGAGGGATTCATCATGCAAAAAATAGGTTTATTGATTGACAGTACCACACTGACACGGGATGACATCGATATCCATGATTTTGTCAAAGCGGTGGAATTAAACGTCACCATTGACGACAAGTCTTACAAAGAAAGCGAACTGACGAAAGAAGACATGCTCGAATACATCGCCGAAGGGAAAAGGATGAAAACGAGCCAACCGGCGCCCGGAGAGTTTCTTGAGGCTTATGAAGCATTCATGGAAGAAGGTTACAGCCATGTGTTGGTTGTGACACTGTCAGATAAAATCAGCGGGACCTATCAAGCCGCGACCATCGCGAAAGATATGGTTGAAGGTTCGATGGAGATTGAGGTGAGAGCACCCCGCGTGGCTTCATTTGGTGTTGCGCTCGGTGTCGCGGAGATTGTCAAATCCATTGAATCCGGAGCAACCTTTTCGGATGTGATCGAGCGCTATGAAAAAATATTCGAGCATTCGGTTGTCATGTTCACACTGGAAAATCTGATGCATTTGTTTCACGGCGGACGCTTGAATAAGATGTCGGCACTCATCGGTAAAGTTTTGCGCATCAAACCCATCGTTGTCATGGACAACGGCAAACTTGAACTCCGAAAAAAAGTGCGTACGTATGTGAAGTGTTTCGATTATTTTGTGGATACCGTCGAAGAAGCGGTGAAAAACCATGAATTCGTCAATGTGGACATCATCCATCTTTCCCAAAAGGAATGGGGCGATAAGTTATATGATGAGATAACCCGTCGTTTTCCTGATGTAAAGATTCATATGACGGATTATGTCAGTCCTGTGTTTTATGCCCATCTCGGCGACAAAGGCTTTGGCATCGCATTGACCGCCGAATAATATTAAGTTTGGTATAATTCTAAAAAGCCGCGTTCGCGGCTTTTTTTCACGCCAGCACTTAAATGCCTTGACAAAAGCCTGAGTATTTAGTACACTAATAGTTGCGAAATTGTGAAAAACACGGCGGTTGTG
>JAGYMP010000050.1 GCA_018400565.1 Bacilli bacterium
CATGCTCAAGGAATATTTTCCCTCCGTCAGCGAATATGAATCGACGACGGGCAGGAACCCGGAAACGGATGAAGAAGAGATGCGTTCATACAGCGATGACGAACCATTCTCCGCCTACGTCTTCAAATCCACCATCGATCCGTTCGTCGGCACCATCAATATGATGCAGGTCAAATCCGGCACGGTGGAAAAAGACCAGGAAATCTATATATCCTCGACCGATGAAACCGCCAAAATCAACCAACTTTTCTATCTCATGGGAAAAGAGCAACTGCCCGCCGAAACGGTCCATGCCGGGGATATCTGCGCGGTTGCGAAAATGAGCGGCATCAAAACGGGATCCACGCTTTCGGATAAGAAAAATACGATTGTTTATCCCGCGGCAGAAACACCGAAACCCACGATGTATGTGGCGATTCATCCCAAAAACAAGGCTGATGAGGACAAATTGTCCACTGCGCTTTCGAAACTTCAAATCGATGATCCGACATTTGAGATCCGCCGCAACAAAGAAACCGCCCAGCAGTTGATCGGCGGTCAGGGCATGATCCATCTCGGATACATCATCGATAAAATGAAAAACATGTTCAAGGTCGAACTTGAAACCCGGGACCAGGAAATCGTCTACCGCGAAACAATCAAGAAAACGGCGGAAGGCGAAGGTCGATACATCAAACAATCCGGCGGTTCCGGCTATTACGGTGTCGTTGAGATCCGTTTTGAGCCGACCGACGAAGAAGACTATGTGTTTGAAGAAGAGGTTTTCGGCGGCGCTGTTCCGAAAAATTACTTCCCCGCCGTTGACAAAGGGTTACAGGAAGCGATGGAACACGGGGTTTTGGCCGGTTTTCCGGTCATCAACATCAAAGCCGTGTTGTTCGACGGAAAATACCATTCCGTCGATTCCAATGAAATGGCCTTCAAGATGGCGGCGTCCATGGCTTTCAAAGATGCTTGCAGAAAAGCGGAGCCGACGATTTTGGAACCGATTTACCATGTGGAGATCAAAGTCAAGGATGAATACATGGGCGATGTCTTAGGGGACATCAACAAACGCCGGGGACGTGTGCTCGGCATGGATCCTTCCGATGACGGTTATCAGAAAATCATCGCCGAAGTTCCCGAGGCCGAGATCACGAAATACACGATCGATTTGAAAGCGATGACACAGGGATCCGGCACATTCACGCGGGAATTCGAGCGTTATCAGGAAGTTCCCGACAATCTCGTCGATAAAATCATTGAAGAACAAAAGGAAAAAGAAGAATAACGAATCAAAACGGGGGGAGCCTTTCAACGGGCTGCCCCGTTTTTGACGGATTGGTGAAATCCGATGACGAATCGTTGAAATTTTGCCAGAGTATGATATACTATTCTGTGTGGCATAGTAATATAATATTGAAGAAAAAGAGGGATCATCATGCAAAAAACAGGTTTGTTGATTGACAGCACCACGCTCACACGCGAGGATATCGATATCCATGATTTTGTAAAAGTGGTGGAGTTGAACGTCACCGTTGACGGCAAATCCTACAAAGAAAGCGAACTGACGAAAGAAGACATGCTTGAATACATCGAGCAGGGAAAGAGGATGAAAACGAGCCAACCGGCACCCGGAGAGTTTCTTGAGGCTTATGAAGCATTCAAGGAAGAGGGCTGCACGCATGTGTTGGTTGTGACATTGTCCGATAAAATCAGCGGGACCTATCAAGCCGCAACCATAGCGAAAGACATGGTTGAAGGCGCGATGGAGATTGAGGTCAGGGCACCCCGCGTCGCTTCATTCGGTGTTGCGCTCGGTGTCGCGGAGATCGTCAAAACCATCGAATCCGGTGCGGCCTTCAAAGACGTGATCAAGCGCTATGAAGATGTGTTCGAACATGCGTTTGTCATGTTCACGCTGGAAAATCTGATGCATTTGTTTCACGGGGGCCGATTAAACAAAATATCGGCATTCATCGGCAAAGTCTTACGCATCAAGCCCATCGTTGTCATGGACAACGGCAGACTTGAACTCCGAAAGAAAGTGCGGACGTATGTGAAATGCTTCGATTATTTCATGGATGCCGTCGAAGAAGCCGTGAAAATCCATGAAATCATCCATGTGGACATCATCCATCTTTCCCAGAAGGAATGGGCCGATAAACTCCATGATGAGATAATCCGCCGTTTCCCCGACGTGAAGATCCATAGGACGGATTATGTCAGTCCTGTGTTTTACGCCCATCTCGGCGACAAAGGCTTCGGCATCGCTTTGATTGCCGAATAATATTCAGATTGAAATGATTCCGAAAAGCCGTGTTTGCGGCTTTTTTTCACGCCGGTACTTAAATGCCTTGACAAAAGGCTTAGTATTTAGTACACTAATAGTTGCGAAATTGTGAAAAACACGGCGGTTGTG
>JAGYMP010000051.1 GCA_018400565.1 Bacilli bacterium
CCCTTGAAACGGAAGCCGAGATAGGGGATCGTCGCATACGAGAACATGAAACTCGTCTTCTTCCTCCCAAAATGGTTGGACTGCATCCAGACATATGCTTCGGGGAAGGACCGGCCGTAATCCTTCTCGATGTATCCTTTGCCGCCGTTAAAATCGGTGGTTTTTCCGTCAAGAACCAACGAACCGGACAATGAATGGTCCATGCTCACGACGTCATGGTTGCATTCCATGAAAGGAAGATAAGCGAACCAACCCATGATGGACGGAGATGTCACGCGGGTTTTAACCGGTGTGGTTTCGCTGATTCGCAACGTGCCGTTTACATTGATGTCATCCGAGACATGACGGACATCAATGACATCGAGTCCGAACCGGTTGTTCTCGATGATAACCATATGTTGTTTATCATCATATCCGAAGGCTTCGATTTCGAAGGAAAGGTAAGCCGTGCTGACCCGCCGTCCGGCTTCATTGTGAATTACCTGGATAAACGCATGGGGGTGTTTTTTGTTGATGCTGATGCCGGGAATGAAAGATACCGTGTGGCGTTCATCTTTTGACACACACTTGTAATACCAGCCTTCGAAATAATGGTCTTTCTTATGTTTTCCTTTAAATGCCATGGCCCGTGTCAACATATCTTTCACCTTTCCTTTTTAATGTTCACTTGTCGGATGCAATCGGATATGCGATTTCATTCCGGCGCAGAAACGCCGGGATGAACGGCGGTTGATAACGGAAAATGAAACGTGTCGATTGTGTCACATAATCATGTTTGCTGAGATAATCAAGCAGCCGACGCTCATGCGTTTTGAAATTCTTCGGCGTCCAGCGCCCGGAGAAACGGATCACCGCATACAATGACGGAGGCAGTTCCCGGATGAAAACATCGTCACTTTTCGGTTCGGGGACGGTGTCTTTGCTGTATCCGGAGGGCACATAAAACCCGGTGATAAGCTTTTGGTCTTCTTCATAAGAAACCACGGGGGTCGTCATCGATATCTTTTTCCCTGCCTCATTCTTCCCGGAGATGTATTGAAAGACCGGGCTGAATCCGCTGTTTTGGGACGGTGTGGGCTCACTTTTTGTGGCCGCCAAAAGAATGGTGCCATACCTCCGGATTTCGATTTTACCTTCTTTTTTCACCACATCATACGGAATGCTTTCAAAAAATCCCATGACAATCACTTTCCTTTCGGATATGTTGCATGTGAGATATTCTTCTTTGGTTATATTGTATCATGCCGGAAGGATAAACCGGCAATGAAATACGTTTCAGGATGCCGATCGACAGGATTGTCTCATCAACATTTTTTTGAAAGATGTCCACAAAATCAGGTTCCCACAGTATAATGGAGATATCGGCACGATGGGAGGAATCATTCATGATTCGCATTCTGTCCTCATTGATCATTTTGATCGTCAATCTCATGACCACCGCCTATGTCGCGAAACGGAAGCGTTCCCGCTTCCTGACGTATGCGATCATCGCCGGCTACACGGTTTTCTTCATGGGGCTGAACCAATATCTTCTTAAGGGCGTCTTTACCATCTCGATGTCCTTTGACATGCTCACACTGCTCTCATGGACCTATCTGCTTGTTTTCATGATCGTCTATGACAATGACATCAAAACATTGGTCGCCATCATGGCGTTTTCATTCTCCCACACGCTGCTCATCAACGGCTTTGTGTATCACGGCTTCATCCTCGCTTTCGGTGAATTCGAAAACTATGCGTTCATCCTCGTGCAACTCATCGTCTTTTCGGTTTCCACACCGTTCATCATCCTGGTGTTGAAAAAATCCGTCAAAAATATTTTAACCCACATCGGTAACCGTCTGTATCCCTCCCTTTATATCTTGCCGATCACGAATTTCATCGTCATGTTCGTGCTGCGTTTTTATGTCAATTATGACCGGTATCTGACCTGGTTTGTTTTGTATGGCTCGATGCTTGTGATGATCGCTTTGTCCTATTATCTGATTTACCACATCATCACGGGTTCGGCGAACATCAAAAAATTGTCACGTCTGGCTTACATCGACCCGCTCACAGGTCTCAATAACCGTCTGTCGCTGTACCGGGATTTTAATATCCTGTCCGACACGAAAACACGCCGTGATTTTTATTTCATGGATCTTGACCGGTTCAAAACCATCAATGACAACCACGGGCACCAGGCCGGCGATCGGTATCTGCAGGCATTCGCACATGCACTTGGGAAAACGATGAAGTCCGCCGATCATATCTACCGGATCTCCGGTGATGAGTTCGTCATCATCGACCACACCTTGTCATGGACCCCCGAAACATTGAATGAGGTCATCCGGGCATCCTTCCGGTCGGACCATGCCTTCCTCGGCGTCAGCATCGGCAAGGCGTCCTTCCCGGATGAGGAGGATACCTTGGATGATCTTCTGAATGTGGCGGACCAGCGGATGTATCACGAAAAAAGATGTTAGCAAAACACGAAACCGTGTCTGCCAACATCTTTTCTTTTTGCTCTGTTTGAACAAATCTTACGATTTCTTATCTTGCGTCAATAACCTATGACGCATGAAACGTCGTTCAGTTCACCAAAGCAACATCATTCGCGGTGCCCATGAACACAAACACGGGAATACCGTTCGCGGTATGGTAATAAACCGCATCAAAGGTAACTTCGACATGATCGAAGCCCAAAAGGACGTCTTTAGGATTTTGAAGCGTGTTGTGATGGATCATTGCGATGGACGTTCCGGTGTCATCCTGGATGTAGATGTTTTCATAGGTGCCGTGAATAGTGTCATCGATGCCGAAGAAGACGGTGCCTTCCAGGGTGTACACATCGCCGGCCTGCGGATTGGAGATGTCCGTGCCTTCTGATACGAGGTTCACCAGGTTACCCGAGGAAATCACGGAACTCGTCACCGGGTCGCCCGTCAACTGCAATTCACCGTTAAACGAAGCCAGTTCACCGTAAACGGCGACTTCGTCACCGACGGTAATGTTATGGAGATCCATGGCCAGTCCGCGGTCATAAACAAAGATACGGTCAGTCGCATCATCAAGGAAATACCCGTCTTCGGTCAAACAATACACGGTTCCTTTGATCAGGTACATATCGCCCTGGTTTCCGGTAAGCGCCGATGCGATGTCTGTTTCATTGAACGCATCAACGGTAAAGCTAAACACTTTTGTGTCGCTGGCATTGCCGTAAGCGATCGTCGCCGACAGGGACAATGTGCCCGAGGTGCCGTAATAATCGACTTGCGCTTTGGTCACGTCATCATAATTGTCATAATAGATGGACGCGCTGCCGCTGCTCACGGCCCAGTCAATCGCCGAAGTCAGTTCGCCTTCCGTGGGCAGTTCGATTTCACTCAATTCATTCACGTTCGTTTGCGCGATGCTCAATGCGGTCTTTGCGATCCCGACAACATCCGCGTCCGTCATGTTCGGCAATGTCACATCGTTCGCCGAACCCATGAAGATAAACTTGGGAATGCCGTCCGTGTGGTAATACACCGCATCAAATGTCACTTCATATCCGTCAAACGCCCTGAGGATATCAATCATGGATTGAAGACTGTTGTGATGGACCATGGCAACCGTGTTGCCGCTTGAGTCCTGAATGTACAGATTTTCATAGGTTGAACTGTAATTTGCATCGATTCCGTAAAAGACGGTGCCTTGCAACGTGTAGATGTCACCGGCTCCCGGGTTGGAATAATCCGTGCCTTCCGAGGTCATGGACAGCGGATTGTTCGGAGAGATCACATAACTCGTCACCGGTTCATTCGCCAATTGCGGTGAGCCGTTGTATTCGACCAGTTCGCCGTAAACGGCGACTTCATCACCGACGGAGATGTTGCTGAGTTCTTGTGCCGTCCCATAATCGTAGACGAAGATCCTGTCGGTGCCGTCATCAAGGAAATACCCGTTTTGGGTGAGACAATAAACAATCCCTTTGCTCAGATACATGGTACCGAGGGTCCCGCTGGTGACAACTGAGATATCCGACTCAGGTAATGTGTTAACATCGAAGATAAATTCCTTGGTATCCTGCGCGGATTGATAACTGATCGTCGCCAACAGACCCAACTCATCTTGAACACCGTAATAATCGACTCTCACTTTGTACACGTCATCATAATCGTCATAATAAAGATGTCCGCTTCCGTTAATGACATCCCACGAGATCGTGGAACCTCCCGGCCCTTCGGTCGGTAATTCGATTTCAGTCATCTCATCGATGTTCAGACTGGGGAAATCCAATGCCGCTTTGTCCTGTTGGACCACTTGTGCATCGGTGAACGTGAGTTGTGTCACGTCATTCATGGTTCCCATGAACACGAATACGGGGATGTTGTCCGTATGGTAATACACTGCATCAAAGCTGACTTCATAACCGTTGAACATCTCAAGCACATCCAAAGACCCCTGGAAACTGCTGTGATGGATCATCGCGATCGTGTTTCCGCTTGCATCACGGATATACAGATTTTCATGTGTTCCGTTGTATGCCGGATCGATTCCGTAAAAGACCTCGCCTTGCAGTGTGTAAACTTCGCCTGCGACGGGATTGGAGAAGTCCGTGCCCTGCGTCACACGATTCACCGAATTGCCAGAGGAGAGCACCGAGCTCGTGACAGGATTGCCTGTCAGTTGTAATTCGTTCTTGTATGAACCCAATTCACCGTAAACGGCGACTTCGTCACCGACGGAGATGTTGCTTATCTGCAATGCAGAACCGTAATCATAGACAAAGACCCAGTTCGTACCGTCATCCACAAAATAACCGCTTTCGGTGATATAATAAACAGTACCTTTGATGAGATACATATCACCCTGACTTCCGGCAAGGGCTGTGTCAATGTCCGTCACACTGATCGGATCGACGTTCAAATCAAATTGTTTCGTGTCACTTGCACTGCCGTACGTGATGGTCGCCGTCAATGTCAATGTGCCGGCGGTGTCATAATATCCGACCCTCGCTTTGGTCACACCATAGTAATCATCATCATAGATCACGGCGTATCCGCTTGTGACGCCCCAATCGATCGTTGTGTTCATTTCACCTTCGGTGGGCAGTTCGATCTCACTTAACACATCCACATTCGTTTGCGGAAGGGTCAATGCGGTTTTGGCGATCCCGACGATGTCGGCATCCGTGTAATTCGGCAATGACACGTCATTGGCCACACCCATGAACACAAACACGGGAATACCGTCCGTATGATAATAAACTGCATCGAAGGATACTTCGTATCCATCGAAGCCGGTCAGGGTATCAAGGCAGGACTGGAGGCTGGAGTAATGAATCATCGCCACCGTGGTTCCGCTTGAATCCTGGATGTAAAGATTTTCATAAGTATCGTTATAACTTGCATCGATCCCGTAAAACACGGTGCCCTGCAATGTGTAAAAATCTCCGGATCCGGGATTGGAATAATCGGTGCCTTCTGAGGTCGTGTCCACAGTGTTGCCCGTGGAGATCGCCGAACTCGTCACCGGATTGTTAGTTAACTGGAATTCGCCTTTATATGAGCCCAGCTCACCATGGACTGCGACTTTGTCCCCGGCGGTGATATTGATCGCGGTTTGTGCGTTTCCGTAATCATAAACGAAGATCCTGTCGGTTCCGTCATCAATGAAATAGCCGTCTTCGGTAAGATAATAGACAGTCCCCGTGACGGTGTAAGCTGTTCCCTGGGTTCCGCCGAGGGCCGTAGCGATGTCCGTTGTGTTCGCGGCATTGATGTTGAACGTAAATGATTTCGTCTCTGATGTGTTGCCATAACTGATTGTCGCAAGCAATTCCAATGTTCCGGCCGTATCGTAATAATCCACAGAAGCTTTTGTCACGTCGTTGTAATCATCATAGTAAATGATGCCATGGCCGCTGATGACGTCCCATGTGATGGTCGAACCCATCTGTCCTTCGGTGGGTAATTCAAATTGTGATAAAACATCATAGGTGGTGATCGCGAAGTCCAAATCGTTCATGTCCTGGTTAACGATTGATTCATCCATTTGGTTTTTCGGAACAACTTCGACGATTCGTTCTTTGACGGTTTTCCCGCCTTCATCGTCGATGATGATATATTTTAAAACATACTCACCGGGTTCTTCTGTTTCGACTTTGCCTTCGACAGTGATGCTTGTGGTGATGTCACCGTCTTCTTTATCGACGGCAGCGACATCCGCAAGCGGATCAAAGCTGTCACCCTCAGCAATCTGAATGTCTTTGATTCCCGATAATTCGGGTAATTTATTGTATTGTGCATGGTAAACCAGATCATGGTCCGGCATGACATCCGGAAGGGTTTCATCCCAACCGAGGAACATATAGCCATCCCTTGAAGGTTCGGGGACAATCAGATCGTCTATGGCTTCCTCATGTGTCTTTAGTGTCTGATAAACGATGTTCCCGTCATGATCCATGAATGCGATTGTGTGGGCAGGTTCGCTGACCCATCTTGCATACAATGCAAGATCGCTTTTCACCAGACTTGTTTCATAAAATGGCTCGGCGTGTGTCGATTGGCTTAAGAACCAACCCTCGAGCACATAGCCATCTTTATCCGGGGTGGGCAGTTCGACGGTGCTTCCGTATTCGATGTCTTCCGAAACGGAAAACTCCGTGCCGTCCTCCAGATAAAATGTCACGTCGTATGTGTTCACCGTGTATTCGGCTTCAATGGTCACATCCTCGGTGATATTATCAAATGCCGCGCTCCATCCCGAGAACGTATGGCCTTCACGGCTAGGATCTTCGGGCGGTGTCACTGCTGTGCCGTAAGGCACTTGTTGCGTGTCGATGACATAACCGTTGTGATCTTTGAACGTGACGGAATGTAGAACCACCGGAATCCCGAGATTCTCTTCCGTTCCGTCCGAATAGGAGATCACCAGTTCGCCCTGCTCGTTGATGGACGTACCGCTGATGCCGATGCCGTCACTGCCGGTGACGGTTGACAAATCAAAGAGATTCGCCCATGCATCCTCGCCTTCATATTTCCATTGCACATAACCTTCTGATACTTGCAAAACGATTTCCCGTCCGTCGTCGCCTTTTGGACCCCGGACTGTTTCAAGCCATTCCTCGTATGTCCCGTCAAATTCATCCGCTTCAACGGCCAGCCCGTAAATCTGTTTCAGCTTAACCGTCAAATCAGATTCCTCTTCTGTCGTTTCGGCTGTTTCTTCGGTCGTTTGGACCGTTTGTTCAATCGTAGTCGTAGGATCTTCACCCGCATTGAACAGATCGCAGCCAGACAGGAAAAAAATGAATACTCCCAACAATAACAATTTTGTGATTTTTGACATTGTTTCCCCCCAATTCAGAATTTGTCAAAATCTTATATTTTCCCGGAAATCCAGGCTTTCCCGTCAATGATCATTGGAAGGACACAGACTCCCGAAATGAATATTTATCATTTTCATTTTACCATTGCCGCACATTAATAGCAATATGACGGAGAAATAAACTGTGATTTATTTTAATTTGATTCTCCATTGAAAAAACGTTTTGTTTCTTCGGATTGTTTCGAATCATCGGTGTGACTTTTCCCGGCAAACAAAAAAGAGACACCCGGAATATGTCTCTTTTCATCGTTTATGTGTGGTTGTCCGCTCGCCGCGTGATCCGTGAATCTTCTGGATGACTCTTGTTTTCACGCAATGCTTGATGACGAAATTCCGGATAAAAACCCCCGTCGTGAACTTCACAATCCCATTCACCTTTATCCTCAGACAAAGATTTCATGAATTCGATCGCGGCGGGATCGATGAGATCTTCCGTATAATCCGTGTAAGAGTCGTCAGGCACATAAATGACCGGTCGATCCTCAAACAAAGACAGGAAACGTGTGACTTCACCGTCCCCGGCGGTCCTTCGGAAGATGATGGTTTCGATGTTGGTAAAGCCAGCGGCATGGTTGTCGATAATTCGCATATTCTTAGTATAATCAAGCATACAGTTGATTGGTTACATAACGCTTGGTAACCGATTGTCCCCGAGAGCAAACGCCGCTGGGAAATATGGCATCTGAGAATCATACTCATCAAACCACTGGACCTGTGTGATGAAGACCATCCTTTTCACATAAAACGCGAAACGACAATCTTCATGGAAAGAAAAAATGGAACCCCCAGCCATCATCCCCTTGTGGATGACCGCCTGAAGGGTTCCATTTTACTGGTTTTGTCTTGATTCAATGATGGTCAGTCTTGTCGTTTGTTGTTGTATGTTGTGTGTAACAACTCATGGGCCAGATGACTTCCGGGTTCATCCAGATAACTTGAGTACAGATTTGAGACAGCGGCATTATCATGGGCTTTACGAATCTTCGTTAATCTGTCGACCTGATAGATTGACTTGATTCTTTCCCTTGCCAGTTCGGAGGACGTGACATACGGTTGGCCGCCGCCCCCGACACACCCGCTCGGACAGGCCATGATCTCTATGAAATGATAGGGTGATGTGCCCTCTTTGATTTGTTTGGCTATCTTCCTCGCGCTTGAGAGCGTGTGGGCGATGGCCACATTGTAAGTGACGCCGTTGATTTCGACTTCGGCTTCCCGGATGGTCTCCGCTCCCCGGACCTGGTCAAATTCAATTCTTTTCAGCGGTTTGTCCTCCAAGACTTCTTTGACCGTTCTAAGAGCCGCTTCCATGACACCTCCGGTGGCACCGAAGATGACGCCCGCTCCGCTTGTCAATTCGTCGGGTTTATCGAATTTGCTTTCTTTGAGGTTGTTGAAATCAATGCCCATCTGTTTAATCATTTTCGCCAATTCCCTTGTTGTCAAGACGGTATCGACATCCGGATCTTCTTGGTTGACGGACATCTCTTCCCGTTTTGCCTCGGATTTTTTGGCCGTGCAGGGCATGATGGACACGACATGGATTTTATCCGGATCGATGTCTTCCCTTTGGGCATAATATGATTTTGCCAGTGCGCCGAACATCTGCTGGGGTGATTTGCAGCTTGAGAGATGATCGAGGATTTCGGGGAATTCATGTTCCGCGAAGTTGATCCATGCCGGGCAACAGGATGTAATCATGGGTAATACACCCTTGTTTTTGATTCGGTCGATCAATTCGTAACCTTCTTCCATCACGGTCAGATCCGCCGTGAAATCCGTGTCAAACACTTTGGAGAATCCCAACATTTTCAGCGCGGAGACCAATTTCCCCGTCACGATGCTTCCCAGAGGCAATCCCAGTTCTTCGCCCAGGGACACCCTGACGGCGGGCGCCACCTGAACGATGGTATGCTTGTTCGCATCATCAAGCGCATGCCAGACCTCATCGGTGTCATCCCTTTCGGTGATCGCACCCACGGGGCAAACACTCGAACACTGTCCGCAATATGTGCAAAACACATCAGACAGAAGTTTCCCGTATGCCGGCGATACAGATGATTCCCGGCCTCTGCCGATGATATCCAAAACACTGACTCCCTGGACGCTCGCACATACATCGACGCACCGTCCGCATTTGATACAGCGATTGGGGTTTCTGACCAATGAATATGTGGAATCATCAAGCGGTTTCTTCTCGAGAACGGATTCAAAACGGCTGAGTTGGATGCCCAGATTGTCCGCCAGCGTCTGTAATTCACAATTCATGTTTCTGACGCATGTTGTGCAATTCGCATCGTGATTCGCGAGTATCATCTCCGTGATGATTTTTCTCGCATTCAAAGCTCTCGGAGAATTGACTTTCACTTCCATGCCTTCTTGGACCGGTGTGGAACACGCCGTGACCAAACCTTTTTTACCGACAATCTCAACCGAACATATCCGGCAGTCACTGTTGATGTTTAGATCAGGGAAATGACAGAGTGTGGGTATATTGATGTTATGCTCTTTGGCGGCTTCGAGAATCGTCGTTCCCGGTTCCGCGTGGATCTCGATATTGTTGATTTTAATTTTTGGCATATGCATCCTCCTTGCTCATTGAATCTTCAATCCGCTTTTTGAAGGTGCCCCTGAAATAGTGTAAAGCGGCAATGATTGCCGTCGGTGCGGTTTGTCCCAAACCGCAAAGCGAGGTCTGGTGCAGGACTTGCGCCAGGTTTTCAAGAATGTACATGTCTTTCTCGTTCGCCTCATAATCATTGAACTTCTCGATGATTTTCAATAAATGATAATTCCCCTCACGGCAGGGCGCGCATTTGCCGCATGATTCATGGGTGAAGAATTCTGATATTCTTTTTAAGATCTCAAAGAAATCGAATCGGTCGTCGATGACGATCAAAGCTCCGGCTCCGGTTTTTGACTCAAATTCCTCAAACCGTTCAAAGTCGATGACCATGTCAAGCATATACTCGGGGATGATCGGGCCGCAGGCGCCGCCCAACTGGACCATGCGGATTTTTCTCCCCGATTCGCAGCCTCCGCCCAGTTCCTCAATGATGGTGCGCATCGGAATGCCGAAAGGCACTTCATAAACACCTTTGTTTTTGATGTTCCCCGATAAACTGATCAGCTTCGTTCCGGTCGACGTGGATGTGCCGATTTTGGCATATTCTTCGCCTCCCATGTCGATGATGGCCGGAATGGTTGCGAAGGTCTCCACGTTGTTGATCAGGGTGGGTTGGCCGAACAAACCCTTTGAGGTCGGGAACGGCGGTTTGACCCGTGTTCTTCCGGGCTTTCCTTCCAACGATTCGATCAAGGAAAATTCTTCACCGCAGACATAAGAACCGGCTCCCGACCGGACTTCGATATCAAAGCTGAAATCATTGTTCAGAATATGATCGCCCAAAAAACCTTTTTCCCTGGCCTGTTCAATGGCGTGTTTCATTATTCGGATTGCATTGTTGTATTCACCGCGAATATAGATGATGCCTTTGCCGGCCTTGGTGATGAAACCGGCAATACACATGCCTTCGATGATTCCGTGGGGATCGTTTTCCATCAGATAGCGATCTTTGAAATTCCCGGGTTCACCCTCGTCGGCATTGCACACAACATATTTCGGTTGTCTGCTTTCTTTTGCCAATGCCATCCATTTGACGGCCACAGGGAATCCCGCGCCTCCCCTGCCCCGCAGTTTCGATAGTTGGATCTCATCCAACAA
>JAGYMP010000052.1 GCA_018400565.1 Bacilli bacterium
TTTGAAAGGGAGTGACTTGGAATGCCAAGAAAAATCTTGGACAACTGCATCGCATGCGGCGCCTGCAAAGAAGTCTGCCCCGTTGATTGCATCACGGCCGGTGACATTTATGTCATCGATCAGGATGAATGCATCGATTGCGGCATCTGTGAAGCCAATTGTCCGGTTGATGCCATTATACCGGTCGAGGAATAATCATAAAAAAAAGCGGGATCTTCCGCTTTTTTTTATGCTTTGAAGTAATCGGACAGTTTTTTGAGTGCGTCAATCAAGATGTCATTTTCCTCAAGTTCAAAGTCATCAATGACGGCAGTAATCATCTCATCGTGGAAACGATCATGGACATCAAGCACCTCTGCGGCATCACTCGTGAGTTCGACAATAACCCTGCGCCTGTCGTTTTTGTCACGCTTACGGTTCACATACCCTTTTTTTTGCAGCGTGTCAATCGCAATGGTCGCCGATCCCACGGTAATATGCAACTTTTCTGCAATGCGTGACATCGTGGACATATCAAGATCATCGATTGCTTCAAGAACATGGACTTCATTCATCGAAAGAGGGATGCCAGCTTCTTTCAATGCTTCATGTTCAATGATCAAAATACGGTTAAAGAGCTTAACCAGCAGTTCGTTGATGACTTTTCTCGCATCGTTCATCGGCTTACCTCTCCAAATAACCGAGTCCCATCGTTCCCGGTCCTGCGTGGCAGCCCACAACGGGAGTCAATGGAATGAGTTTCACTTCATCGATTCCATCATGTTCCAACATCTCATCGCGCATGGCTTTTATTTCTTCTTTATTGTTTGTGTAAATCAAGAAAACCTCGACATCTTTGCCCTCGATTTCATCATAAAAAATGTCAAACATCATCTTCCTGGCTTTCTTGGTTGTTCTGATTTTCTTCTTTGTGACAACTTTTCCGTCATCGGTGATTTCCAATAACGGTTTTAATTTCATCAGTGAACCGAAAAAACCCGCAGCATTTGATAACCGACCGTTTTTCACCAAATACTTCAGTGTATGGACCGTCACATAAATATGGTTGTGGTCACGGAGATATTCCATCCGTTTCAAAATCGCATCAACATCATACCCCGAATCAACCATCTTTTGAGCTTCGATCGCCATCGATGCCTCAACATATGACACTGATTTTGAGTCAAACAGATGAACGGGTACGTCAACCATCTTCGCCGCGAGAACCGCGTTCTGATAAGTTCCGGAAAGCTCTTTGGAAATCGTGATGACGATCAACTCATCAAAGCCATCTTCAATCATTTCATCATACATTTCCTTGATCACACCTGTGCTTGTCTGAGCTGTCTTTACATCAAGTTCCGGCTCATTGACGATCCGTTCATAAAACGAATCCGCGGATATGTCCACATAGTCCTCATATTCTTCCTCACCCATCAATAAAAGCGACCGAAAAACACGAATCTTCTCATCATGGTCGAAATAATCGATTCCCGAATTCCCACAAACTGCAACTCCGATTTTACTCATGTTAACCACCCTTTGTTTTGAATATCAATTATTTTGAATTTCAAAACATATCATAACATA
>JAGYMP010000053.1 GCA_018400565.1 Bacilli bacterium
AAGTTGCTGTGGATATGGGTGTGTGCGGCGACAAGCAGATTGTCGAGCACGGACAGTTCCCAGATCAGTTCCACGTTCTGAAACGTTCTCGCGATGTTTTGTTTGACGATGTTATGGACTTTGGTGTTTTTCAGGTTAATGACCACGTCGTTTTCGGTGCGATAGTACATGTCGCCCCCTGAAGGCATGTAAAACCTTGTGAGGCAATTGAAAACCGTGGTTTTCCCTGCGCCGTTGGGACCGATGAGACCAAAAATTTCATTGTGTTTGACATCGAACGTTAGTTCGTTGACGGCAAGGAGCCCGCCGAACCGCATGCTTAATTGATCCAACCGCAGAAGCACGTCATCCGGGAGACTGATTGCATCGTCGGTTTTATTTTTGCCGAAGCGGTCCTTCCATCCTTCCAGTTTTTCGATGCGTTTGTTTGTTTTCTCGATTTTCTTTTGATATTTCTCTTCGATGCTCGATTTCTTGTCTTCCGCTTTGGATCGTATCTTGCTTTTTTTTCCGGCGATACGTACCTCGACGGACTCTTTTTTCTCTTTGTATGCCGTCTCGCTTATGGCTTGTTTTTCCTGATCGGGCGCATATGTCTCTTCGATGGTACGGAGCTTTTTCTGTAGTCTTTCACGGAGCAAGGCTTGTTTTTGTTTCAATTCCTCGCCGAGTTGTTCCTCACGTTCGGGATGTTTGTCCTTTTTGCGTTTGTACGTCTGCCGGAGTGCTTTTTCCTTCCATGCATAACGGTCTTCGAGGGTTTCTTTTTCTTCCTCTTTTTTCTTCAGGGTCGTTGCGTCGGGTTTGCCGGCTGCGATCGCATATGGTTCCAGCTTCGCGCGTGCCCAGTCGTCAATCCTTTCGAGTTTCCGCTTCATCTCATCTTCGATCCGCTGTTTCGCAAGCGGAACATATGCCTCAAAGAATTCGTTTTTTTCTTCAAGTTTTTGTTTCTGAAGCGTGAGCCGCTTCAGCGGGAAATCAGTGACGTTCTTCTCCATAACGGTACACGCTCCATTTCTTTTTAAGTTTTTTGCATTGGGTGATGAACGATGCATGTAGATTCTTAAACAACCGGATCAGTCCGCCCGGATAGAACATGATGACCAAGATGATCAACGCACCGTTGACGATCCATGTCGCATTCGGGTTGGCGACAAAAAACGGGATTTTCTGCAACACGGCCAGATCGAGGCCGAAGATCAAAAATGTCCCTAAGATGATGCCGGCAATCGATTGTGCGCCGCCGACGATGACGGCTGCGAGAATGTTGAGCGAGAAATCAAGCGACCAGGTCGTCGGTTGGCTGAACTGTTGGTTGAGCATGTAAAGCAAACCGCCGAAAACGGCATATACGGTGGAGAGCACAAATGCCAGCAAACGGTATTTGAGCAAACCGATGCCCATTGACTGGGCGGCTGTTGTGCTGTTCTTCATGGCAAGCAACGCCCGTCCCGTCGGACTGTTGATGATGTTGTGTGTCATCACGATGACCGCGATGAACGCCACGACGATCAACACATTGGTCGCGAGGGGACTCATCTCGATGCCGAGTAAATCGAAATCACGGAACGAGAGGCCGTTGTTGCCGCCTGTGAATGCTTCGAAGCTTTTGAAGATCTCTTTCAGGATCTCCGCCAACCCCAAGGTGATGATCGCCAGATAAAGGCCTTCGATCCTAAGTGAGATGAACCCGACGATCAGACCGATGACAATGGCGACACCCAGGGCGATGAGCAAAGAAACAATGAATGGATAATCCTGGGTCCCGGAAAAATGCCCGACGAGGTAGGTTCCCAACCCGACGAAACCGGCCGTACCCAGCGAAGCCAGACCGCCGTATCCCAAAAGAAGTGAGAACCCCAGGGCGACGGTGGCATAAATCGTCGTCAGGATCAGCGCGGTTGTGATTGACCTTGACAACAATTCAAACGAATTGAGAAACAGTGCCAACAGCAACACGATGCCGAACATGACGTATCCGAACAAGGGATGTTTTGAAAATGACTGGATCGTTTTATACGTTTTTTCAAACCAGTAGCTGCCCATGTCCGCTCACACCTTCTTTGACAGTTTCTTGCCGAAAAGACCGAAGGGTTTGAACAACACGATGACAAGCACCAATGTGTAGACGATGACATTCGCCCAGACCGAACTGAAGAACGACGCCACCGATTTGAAAAGATTGATCAAAATCGCTCCCACGATGGGGCCGCCGAATGTCGAGAAGCCGCCCAGCACGGAGGACAAAAATGCGTCCACCTGGATGGGCACCATGTAGGATGCGCTCAGACTGCCGCCTTCTGAAGCATAAAGGAATGCGGCCACGCCGCCGAACGCACCGGCGATCGCCCAGCTCATCGCGGTGATCAGGCGTGTGTTCACACCCATCATCGATGCCACGGTCTCGTTGGATGCCGTCGCGCGGACACCAAGCCCCCATTTCGTGAACTTAAGGGCCAAAAACAGTGCGCCGATCATCACAACCGATATGATGAGCGTATAAAAATTGTGTCCGGGCAAGATGAGGCTTTTCCCCGGCAGCAACCAACTGTTTTCCCCGAAGGAAATGATTTTCGGTTCATAAGAGAAGGCCTGGATGCTTATGGGCAGGGTCCCGTAAACAAGCGGGATCAGGCCAAGCAACATCAATACGAGTCCCATGGTGATCATCTGTTTGCCGACCGGGGTGATGTTTTTGCCGTTGCGGATGATCACGACATCCACGAACAATCCGATCAAAAACGAAACGAAAGCGGCCACTCCCATGGCGATGAAAAGCACATAGATAATGGGAATCTCGGTTTTTTCCGTCATGGACAAAACAAGATTGGCACCGGCGTAAGCACCGAAAGCCGCCATCATTCCCTGCGCAAAGTTGGTGGTGACCGATGTCCTGAAGATCAACACGATGCCGGTTGTGGCGAGTGCAAGAACACACAAGCCCGTGAGGTTGAGGAAAACGACCTGCAAAAACATATGCAGCGTCATTTCCCGGATGGCCATAACAAAGCCGATCAAAATGATGAGGGTAATCATGACATTTCTCACGATGCGCCCTGCTTTGTCTTTTCGCTCCAGTTTACGGATCCAAAAGAAATTGAGCAAACCGTAGATCAATCCCATAACCCCGATAAGAATCGTCAGATCAAGCAACATGGATCATTCACCCCATTTGATGATGTTCGCGGCCCACACATAACCGATGCCGGCCGCCAGCATGCAAACAACACTTCCGTCTTTAACTTGACCCCGTTCGAGACCGAGATGCAATGACAAAATTTGATCGATTTGTCCGAGATGTCCGTAATGCTCAAGATAAATGGTTTGGTCGTCGTTCAAACCGAAATCATTCATCAGGGCATTGTGCCCGGACCGTTTGATATGCAGGATGGCCATGTAATCGATGTCATCACGTGTCATATCGGACTTGCGGAGGGATTCATCGATGCAATGGTACCAATTTTTCATCGACACCTCGTTGAGTCGTTCCTTCATTTTCACGGGTTCCATCAGACGCAGGCTTCTCTTCGCTTCCTCCAGATTGTCCTTCGTGACCGGATTCTCTGTTCCGCCGATCTCGACACCCGCGGTCCTCGCAAGTGATCCGTCGGCAATGATGTGCGAACCGAGAAGGTGGTTTCTCGGATGGTTTTTCCTGAGGATGATCGCGCCTCCGCCGGCACCTAAATTATACATCATCGACATATATTTGTCGCTGTAGTCGACAAAATCGACATTGCGGTAACCGCCGGCGATCATGACCACGTTGATCTCATCATCCGCCAATAACATATCCTTTGCCATTTTCATGGCGGAGACCGTCGTGCAGCAACGGTTCTGGACATCAATGCCCCAAGCGTTCCTGGCGCCGATTTGATCCTGGATATATAAGGACGAGGTCGTCAGGGGGTATTCCTTCCATTCTTCGCCGATGCCCAGGATGACATCGATTTCAAGCGGATCGATGCCTGTGTTTTCAATCGCATCTTTGGCGGCGAGTGCCCCCATCTCCTGTGTGCCTTCATTTTTGTCAGGGATGGTTTTTTCAATAATCCCGAGTTTTTCGATGACGGCTTCTTCCTTCCAGATGCCGTTGGTTCGATCGGCGATTTCCCTGGCCGTCATGCGTCCGTCGGGCAGATAGATTCCGGTGCCGACGACACCGATATCCGGTTTCTTCATGAAATCATTCCATTCTTTGTGAGATTATGTGTCCTGATGATCAAAGGCGCATGCCACCGTTGACGTTCAATGTCTGTCCCGTGATGTAGGATGCGTCCCCGCTTGCGAGAAAACTTGCCACGCTGGCGATTTCTTCGGGTTCACCGAGGCGTTTGAGCATCGTCATGGCAGCGAATTTATCAAGCAGATCATCCGGCACGGTTTGAAGAATCTCCGTCATCACATATCCGGGCGCAATCGCGTTCACGCGGACCGGAACGCCTTTTCTGGCGAATTCTTTGGCCCATGTCTTCGTCAGACCGAGGATGCCGGCTTTCGATGCCGAGTAGTTCGCCTGGCCGATGTTCCCGAAAACACCGACGACCGATGAGATGTTGATGATGGACCCGCCGCCGTTTTTCTCCATGTGCGGACCGATGTGCCGCACTAAATTAAACACACCTTTTAAGTTGACGTCCAACACGAGATTCCACTGCTCATCCGTCATTTTTCTGGTCATCGCGTCCCGTGTGATACCGGCATTGTTGACCAGAATATCGATTTTTCCGTATGATTCGACGATGTCGTCGAAAAATGCTTTGCATTTCTTTACGTCCGTGACGTTCAATTCATATCCGTGGACATTGTCGGCCTCATATTTCAATTCGTTCATGTCCGCGGCGATGACGGTTGCGCCTTCGTTTGCGAATTTCTTGGCGATTTCCGCGCCGATGCCCTGGGCGCCGCCTGTGACGACTGCTACTTTGTTCTTTAATTTCATGGTCGATCGTCTCCTCTTTAAAATTAAATTGGTGTTCAGCGTTTGATGATAAGTGCGGTTCCCATGCCTCCGCCGATGCAGAGGCTTGCGAGACCGATTTTGTCATCGCGCTTGATCATTTCATGCAGAAGGGTAACGACAATGCGGTTGCCGGATATGCCCACGGGATGACCGAGAGCGATGGCGCCGCCGTTGACGTTGGTTTTTTCCCTGATGTCTTTTTCGGTCGTTTCGAACAATTTGGCCAACTCCCGGATCACACCGAGGGATTGGGAAGCGAAAGCTTCGTTCAATTCCACCAGATCGATGGCATCGAAGGTGATGTTCGCTTCTTGCAACAAGGATTCAATCGCCGGAACGGGACCCATGCCCATGTAATTGGGATCCACGCCGGCCTGTGCGATGTCCGTGACTTCGGCCAACACGGGCAGATCGTATTTCTTGACGGCGCTTTCCGAGGCGATGACCGTGAAACTGGTTCCGTCATTGATGCCTGATGAATTGCCGGCGGTCACGGTGCCGTCCTTTTTGAAGGCGGGCCGGATTTTTGCGAGAATATCATACGTTGTTTTCCGGTTGGGGTGTTCATCCGTGTCAAACACGACTTTGCCTCTCCTTGTCGAAAATTCGATTGGTACGATCTCGTCTTCGAATCTGCCGGAATCGATGGCTTTGATGGCTCTTGTTTGCGATGCCATCGCAAACTTATCCTGATCCACGCGTGAGATTTCGTATCTCTCAGCAATGTTCTCCGCGGTGATGCCCATGTGCATGTCGCCGAATGCATCGGTGAGTGCATCCCTCAACATATGATCCTCCATGGTCATCGGTCCCATTTTCGTGCCTGTGCGTACTTTTCCGTCAACCAGATAAGGGGCTTTCGACATGGATTCGACACCACCGGCGACGACGATGTTTGAAAAACCGTCCCGAATGCCTGTGTATGCGTTCATGATCGCTTTCATGCCGCTGCCGCACACCATGTTGAGGGAATATGCCGGCACGCTTTCGGGGATGCCCGAACCGATCGATATCTGACGGGCGATGCCCTGTCCCAATCCGGCCGGAAGGATGTTGCCGACGATGACCTCGCTGATCTTTTCCTTGGGAACCCTGGATTCCTCCAGCAATTTCGTGAGGACCTGTGTCCCCATGTCACGGGGATGAACTTTTTTCAATGTACCCATGAAGCCGCCGATCGCACTTCGTTTGGCACCGACAATGAATACTTTCTCTTGTTTCATCTTTTTACCTCCTGTGGGTTTCATGGATTCGAACGTGCTCGGTGGGTGAGAGGACGTTCACCAACATAACAATGTGAATACTTATTCATGTTATGGTTTATTTTATAAAATCTTCGGTTGTTTGTCAAGCGCTTTCATCAAAATCGTCCGCATGTAAAATCCATCTTATTGTCGGGGTTTTGTCTATGCATAGCGGCTAAAGCGATATTTTTCCGGAAAGGGATGTATGCGTTTTCCCGCAATGATAACCTGAATAAGCATTCATGTGTCACGTGTTTCGTTAAATCTTATTTCTTTTGTCGTTTTCGACTTGTTTTTTTCATGTCTCCGTATTACAATGATAATGGTGATACCATGAAAAGGACAACCTTCCGATACCCAAAAACAAAAACCGGCGAAAAGACATTCCGCCGCATTATCCGTCACGGAAAGCGATTGTTTGCGAAACACGGCTACCATTCAACCTCGGTGAATGACATCATCGCCAAGTCCAAAATCGCTTCCGGGACGTTTTATATTTATTTTGACAGCAAACTCGCTCTTTATTTGTATCTCCTCGACGAGTACAAGCATAAAATCAGACAAGCGTCCACCGAAGCCACAAGCGATCTTGACACCCGTTATGAAATGGAACGCGAAGGCCTTAAGGCTTTTATCATGTATGCGAAGAAGGATCCGCTGTCCTACAAACTCATTTGGGAGTCGATGTTCGTCAATCCCGACATCTTCAAAGAGTATTACACGTCCTTCGGGGAATCTTACACCCGGCATCTCCTTCCGTTCGTCGGGACCGGGGAAGTCCGTGATGACATTGACCTGAAGAATCTGTCGTTTATATTGATGGGCATCGCGAATTTCGTCGGTTTGGAAGTTCTTTTCATGGACCAGGCCGAAGAGAAGGACATTGACCGTGTCGTGGATGAAACGATGAAGGTATTGAGTAACGGCATGTTCCGCACCGATAAAAACTAATCTTCTGGTTTATCTTTCATCTTCAAACAAAGAAGCCATCCGTTTGATCGCGGATGGCTTCTTTTTTGGTTTTGGGTTGAATCATTGATAATAGGATTTGAAGGAATCCATGTCCCACGGGTTTGCGACAAACAGTTTTTCGATCTCATTGATGGCTTTGGGCTTCGAGAAGTAATAACCCTGCATGAACCGAATCCCGAGATCGGCCATCGCCGCGATCATTTCTTCGTCCTCGATGCCTTCGGCCACCAGTACCTTCTGATCGGCGATGGCGGTATGGATCGCACGGATGATGTCATCGGAATCATTGCGCTGTTCATAGACTTTCATCATATCCTGTCTTGATATTTTCACGATTCCGGCGGGAATGTCGGTCATCTGGTCGACGATCTGATAATCATCGCCGAGATCGTCGATGGCAAGTCTGAATCCGTATTTACGGAAGACCGCCAGATTCTCAAAGGCCACGGAGTTCGGAAGCAACGCGTAATAATCGATGATCTCAAGGCAGAAATGTTCGGGTGACATCTCGTGGCGCCGGACGATGTCATAAAATTTATCCGCCAAACCTTCGACCATCAATTGTTTCGGCGAAAGGTTTGTGGAGATGAACACGTCACGCAAGCGAAATTTCTTCTTCCATTGTTTGAAGACCTTGACGATTTGTTCGAATCCCCATGTCCCGAACCAGGTGATGTCTCCCGTGAGTTCCATGACGTTGAGGAATTTACCGGGCGATAAGATGCCCATCGTCGGGTGGTTCCATCTGAGCAGCGATTCCATGCCGATGATGCGTCCCGCCCTGAGATCGACGATCGGCTGGTAGTAAAGCAAAAATTCATCGTTTTCGATCGATTGTTTGATTTGTTGGTAGTAATCCATGTCAAACTGCTCTTTGTCGATCAGGTCCTCCGAATAAAGGGCGGGTTTGTTTTTTCCGTCCTTCTTCGCGACGTAAAGAGCGACCTCCGCTTTGTCGATCAGATGGTTGGCGGTGATGCCGTCATAAGGAAAGATGCTGATGCCGATTGAGGTCGTGATGGTCTCATCGATGGCTTTGATGGGTTCATTGATCGTTTCCAACAAAGCTTTTGAGGTTTCTTCGATGACCTCGTTGGAGATGTCACCGGTCAGATAATACACAAAGACATCTTTTTTGAGATGGCCCGCAACACTTTGGCCGTCCGCCATTTTCCTGAGCCTTTTTTTGATTTCGTTGATCGTTTTCTGAATGGTTTTTTCGTCATATTTCTCGACAATGAATTTGAATTCATCGAGATTGAGTAAAAACAATACCGCGATGGTCCCTTCATTCGACTCATAAATCCGCTGGTTGACCAGTCCGATGATATCGTTGCTGTTTCGGTTTGCCGTCCGGCGTTCGACAAGCAAATGGGATTTCGAGGTGTCGTCCTCATCGACATCATCATTGCGTCGAACCAAGCGTTTCTCCCTGTAATCACGCAGTTCATTGAGAATGTTCCTGAACAGAAAGACCAACCCCGTGACCGTGATGATGATGATCACGATCGTGGCGATCAGTTCAAAGCCTTCACCTCTGTAGATGCCGCTCAGCATTATCCATGATTTCATTGGGATCCACCGTCTTTCTCTTCATTTTTCTTTGTGAGATGATCTATCCGTTTTGATTTCGGCATCTCGTCAAAAGACTCCACGAAATCAAGTGCGTCCGGCAACAAAAGGGGCTTGGAGAAAAAATAACCCTGAAAGATGTCTGTTGTGATCTGGCGAAGATATTCATATTGCCTGCGGTCTTCGACACCCTCCGCGATGACTTTCATTTCCAGATCGTGCACCAAATCCACAATCGTCGCGATGATGTTGTGTTCTTTTTTTGACCGGAAGATGCCGTCGACGAACGACTTGTCGATCTTCAACTTATCAAACGGTATTTTCTGAAGATAAGTCAGGGAAGCATACCCGGTGCCGAAATCATCAAGCGCCAGTTCGCTGCCCATGCCATGCAACCTGCGGATGGCCTCTTCAAGATAGACTTCCGATTGGACGAACACGTTCTCAGTGATCTCAAGTGTGAGATACGCCGGGTCGATGCCGGTTCTTTTCACGACGTCGGAAAGCATATCCGGAAAATCGCGATGGACCATCTGGACCGGACTCACGTTCACCGACATCACAAGCTCTTTGCCCAGACGCCGTTTGAACTCGGTCTGCGCGAGACAAGCCTGTTCCAGGACCCATTTGCCGATCGGCAGAATCAAATGGCTCTCTTCGGCATCGGCAATGAATGACTCCGGTGAAATTTCGCCGAGTTCGGGTGAATTCCACCGGACAAGCGCCTCAAACCCGTAGATTTCGGTATGGTTGTCGACCAAAGGTTGAAATCTGAGGTACAGTTCATCCTTCTCAAGCGCTGTGGTCAGCAGTTCACTCATCTTGACGCGTTCTTCCAACCGGGCATCAAGTTGGTCATTGTAAAAGACCAGAGCACCGCGGCCTTTTTTTCTGGCTTCATAAAGGGCGATGTTGCACTTTCTGAATAAGACATCGATATCCTTGCCGTCATTCGGGCTGACGGCGATGCCCATATTGGTTTTGACCTCAACGGGAAATTGTTCGGTTTGGATCGGTTTCAAAAATACGTCCATGATGCGGTGTGCCTGTGCGTCGATCGCCTCAAACGAAGCCATGTCCCTGCAAATGAACATAAACTGATTCCCGCCGACGGAATAAAGAAAAGCGTCCTTGTTGAAACTTCTCAACCGCTCGGCGACCCCGTGTAAAATCGCATCACCGGTGTCGCGTCCTTTCGTGACGTTGATGCTTTTGATGTTATCGACTTCCAAAAGGCACACGGATGTTTTTGAATCGGTCTCCCCAAGGAGCCGGTTGATCTCATCAACCGCCGCATGAAGCGTTTTCAAGCCGGTTACCCCATCAAAGCGGTATTTTTCATCCATCGACCGCAATTGATCGCCGATCGTCGCCGCCGCCTGATTGATGCCGTTGGCCAACAAAGATATCTCATTGTCAAATCCCGCCTCATCATCCCTGTCGCTGAACTGGTTGTTCTTGATGCGGTGGAGCGTCTGCTCGATGTCCGACAACGGACGCAGTTCACGGCGAAGATTCCGGTGGAAGATGAAGCCGAGAAGGACGCCAAGGACAACCGAAAGGCCGATGGCCATCAAAACGAACCCGTCAACCGCGAACATCGACGGCGTTTTCTGCATGACAATGAAAACATACGGTGTGTCAGCAAACACCAAAGAATCCGCATAACTCTCAAAGCCGAACCATGATTCATGGGTGATTTGCGTGTTCTCACGGGAAACGGCTTCCCGGACGTCTTGGTCATCCACTTCGTTAATTGGATACAACCCGGGAGATACCCCGGGATAATGAAGCGCCATCTCTTCCGCCCCGGCGGTCTGGTAGATGAGATAAGCGACGTCATCGTCAATGACCCTGTCAAGGGAGGAAACCAGATGGCTCAGCGCCATGTCGATTTTGATCATGCCGATTGCGGCATCATCCGTCACGACCGGTCTCACAAAGCTGAGGACGGGATCCCCGGTTTGCATGGACAGGTGTGCGGGACTGAGATAAAACGCCGTTTCATCCGGCACATACCACGGTGCAGCGCCAAGCGAAAAAGCATCATCCGAAAAGGTTCCGTCGCTTTGGATGATGCAGCCGTCGGAACTGCCGTAACAAGATGCAAAACTGACAAGAGCGACATCATAATGGGCATTCGCTTGTTCGACTCTCCCCGTGGCATCGAGGGCTTCCGTGAACAACGGATAATCCTCCGAAGACCCATCGATGAGGGGATCGTTGTTTTGATCGATATATGTGAGGTAGTCACGGATGTCCTCGTCACCGGCCAGAACATTGAGATCCGCTTCAACGTCCGCCGTGATCATGTCGAGGGTTTCCGTGATTTTGGTTTGGCTTTCCGTTAACCGACCGAGTCTCGATTTTTCGATCCGGCGGGCATGAAAAAGCATGATGCCGGCCGTGATGACAAGCATGAACAACACGCTTAAAAAGGTCACGGAAAGCGTGAGCCGCTTTGTGAGCGATCTGTGGGTTGAACTGTGTTCTTTGTTCACCTTCTCACCAGCCTCCAATCAATCAAACCAAGTCGTGAACCAATCAAAGAAACCGAAGCGTCCCTGTTCCGTTGACGATGATTCGGGATAGACATACACGCTGAAACGGCGGTTGCGGTTATACGGTGCCGCATGGATGTAAAAATATTTTCCGTCCTCCCCTAGCCCGAAATCATCCAGCTCGTGGGATTCCACCGTGCTGCCGTCATCGATTTCATAAACAATCGCGTAATCATAAAGGTTCGATCCCGCATCGTCGGCCGGCAGATCGACGGAAAACAAATACATGCCAGCCTTGTTGCGGCCGAAACGGTACTCGTATTGGGAGGAACTGGCATAGATGAATTGCCGCATGCGATTCTCTTCGGCGACAAGTGCATCATAGGTCGGGAATTCCGGGGGTGTGGGCATTGGCGTCGATGTGACGGGAACCGCGGATCCGCTTTCGGATACGATCATGTTCCTGACGTCCAAAAGAAGGATCTCATCCGTCAACGGACTCGTCTCATCTTCTATGATAACACATGATGAACGTGAATCATCCTGGCAATAATAAAAATCAAAGATAAATGACACATTGTAGCTCACGTCGGTCACGCTCACATGATACAACACCTCGTGTGCCCCGTCTTCGGAGATCACCTTGTATGTGACTTTGACGGCCTCCGCGCCGTTCTGGCCGCTCTCGGGGTCGGTCACGAAGTTGCCGCTTAACGCATCCTCAATCTCGGTTTCGCTGTTCGCGGCATCGACGGGCGTCGTCCATTGCCACGTGCCGCTCGTCGCATCGTAATACCGTCTGCTTATCGACGCTCCGACAGGTAAATAATCAACCATGCCCGGCAGGAAATACTCCAGCGGGATGTTAGCCACATAACCCGTGACACGGAAATACGGATAGCCGATGGTTTTCGCGCCGTCATAATCGATGCCGCCCCCGTAAACCTGGGGCGCGGGATCGGGCGTGTGGGGCACGAGATCGGGATTGTCTTCACAATCAAGGCTCCCTGCTTCATCTGTCAGGCAGATATCGGGATACGTCGTCGAAGTCATGTAAGAATTGAACGTGATGTTGTTGAGATATGCATTGTCATTCCGGTTTTTTGTGATGGTGAGCGTGTCCGGGAGTCCGTATGCGTTTGTGGCGTCCCGGTGAAAAACGAACGCGAACTCATAGATGCCCGGCAAAGTCTGTTCGTCCATCGTGATTTGCAGTCGTTCACATTCACCGCTGATGTCAATGCCGATGAGATCGATCGGGTCACCGGAGAAGTCTTCGCCGCTGACACTGACTTCGAAGTACGGGTAAGCCGTTGACTCAACGCGGTAATAATCCAAATGCGAATTGAGCCCGAGGTCGACACAAAATTGTGTGGACGCCGCCTCTCTGTCCGCAAACACGTTGTCGAGGGCGACCTCATTGTTGTTTTTGTGCACGGCGGTCACATCAATCGGACGTTCGCCAATCGTGTGGGATACCTGTGCGGTTGAGCCGTCCTCCGCTTCGATCGTGAATGTATACACATAGGATTGAATCCCGGAAGCCATCGTTTCTGTCATCGTGACATCGGTCACCACCGCAAATGGCGACAGCGAGACGAAACCCTGGTAGGCATCCGGTCCGAAATCATGGACGAACGGATACGATGTCACAGGAAGGTAGCCGGAACCGGGCGACGATGAAATCGCTCCGTCAAACAACCCCTCATCCATCAAAACGGCCATGTCCACCTCTGATGTGTCACTGACGGGATCGAACGATCCGTCGGCGGAGAAATAATCCATGTCCGTGATGTCTTTGGCCGCACTGCCGCTCTTCGTGAATAAAAGCTGGCGGGTATCACTCGTCGGGAAAAACGCATAACTGATCGTATAGGTGCCTCCGCGGATCTGCAACGATGAAAAATCAAACGAAATCGAATAGGTGCCGCTCGCATCCACGGCAACGGATGTCACCGTGTAATCATCCGGGTCGACAAGGGTGGTGTCATAATACAACTTGAAAAGGTGGGCGAAGTCATAGCCCTCATTGAGAATACCTGCGGTATCCTCAAAGGTGAGTTCGATGGAACCGAAGACGTCAACCGCGTTTGAACCGGTCAAGTCGGCGGTGTCGGTCAAACTGTAGTCGGTGGGGTCATTGACGTTCGTGCTGCCATTGAAACGCACGCGGTCCAAACGTGTGCCGTTTGGGTCGGTGAGGGCCTCGGTGAAATTGATGTGCACATCATAGGTTGTGTAATAATCCGAAGACGCAAACGCGGCGTCCCCGACAAAAGCCTCGGAATACACCGTGAACGAGCCCGCATAAACGCCGGAGGTAGCCCCCGCGGGCACCGCCACATCCAAAATCGGGGCATAGGATTCACTGATGCCCATCGTGATCGTGTCGTTGTGCAGATCGTTTTGTAAGTCGGTGAGCGTCCCGCCGTGAACGGAGGTGTAATCCGAAGGCGTCATCGCTGTCAATGCATATTCACTCGTGAGTGCGGCGGTGATGGCATAGGAAGCCTGTTGGGTGTTGAATGCCTCAAGTGACAAGGTGAACGTGACGGTGTTGCTCTGCTCATCGAACGTTCCTTCTTCAAGCACGGTCTCACTGCCGTCATCCTCATTCATCACCAGCGTGAAATCCGATCCGCCGATCAATGCCGATTGATCGTTATAACGGGTTTGTCTCAAATCCTGATAGGATGTATAAACCGTATCCGGATCGGTTTCATCCACATCCGGGATGGTTTTTCTGTGAATGATCGATATCTCCTCATATGCCCCGTCTTCGAGGTCATACGAAAGCATCGCGTTTTCTTCGTCGATCGGATGCAGATCGGGAACGTAAAGATTGGCCGGCAAAACCGAACCATAGGATTGCCCGCCCGAGGTGGAAAGCACATACATGCCGTCCTCCCGGTATAAATCGCCGCTTGCCAAACGGAACCGGTCCGCCAACAAAACATTGTCCGCATAAAAG
>JAGYMP010000054.1 GCA_018400565.1 Bacilli bacterium
CGTATCATTCGCACTTGTCGGTTGCCAAAGCGACCCCGTCGTTGATGAGGATAAAGCCTACTACTCAGTGGGACAGTTTAATGACTGGGGTGAAGCGGTCGGAACAGATGATGCTGAAATGGAAGCCATCACGGATATCAACGATGAAAGAATTGATTCCATCAAAGATGAGCTCGAAGACGTTAAATATGTTTACGTCAACGAAATCACACTTCCGAGTGACGATGCCGGATGGACAATGAATTACATCATCGACGACACAAACACGAAACTCAACGGGAATTTGTCGATCAAAATCGTCCGCACAGACATCGACGATCCCGAACTGATTGATTGGTGGGCACAAGCACCTGAAAGCGGCGAAATCAAGAATCTGACCCCCGATACGCTCTTTGTGCCGCCATTCGTTGAAACTGCTGAAGACACCGTCACCGATCCCGGTGAAGACGGCGAAGAGGGCACAGACGATGACATCACGTTCACAACAGGCGCATGGAACGACAATCCCGCCGCGCTTGAAGCCGGCACATATACCGCCGTTTTTGCGGAATTTGAAGACGGCTCCAGAGCCATGGGACTCATTCCTGTCGAATAATACTTTCTGATTTCTTAACTTTCCTTTAGGGAGGATGGCTTTCACAGGCGATTCTCCCTTCTTTTTTTGCATAGAAAAAGCCACCGGTGATCACGGTGGCTTTTTCTTTCAACACATGAAGATTGTCTGAATCAGCTTTGACTGTCTACCTGTTTCCTTAAATGGCTTCCGTAATGGAAAATACCTGTCAACACGCCAAGCAATAATCCTATGAACAGCCAGTTCAAATCAATCATGTAACTGACAGTTGCCTCTTCGATTGAGAAAACTTCGATAAAACGCCATCCGACAAAGAAGAAGGCGGCGGGAATGATGACTGAACCGAGTAAAAATGTCAGACTGAGATTATAAAGGTTTGAGACATTGTCATCGGAAAATGGTTTTTCGGCCCGGACATCCTTAAGGATGGACCGAAGCAAGTAAAAGACAAACCCGACAAATGCCAGCCCGATGATGGCGGCAATCAATCCGAAAATCACAAGCCATTTCACCGATGCTTCAATGGCGATCAATTCATTGGGAACCTC
>JAGYMP010000055.1 GCA_018400565.1 Bacilli bacterium
AATGGACTTGAACCATCGACCTCACGCTTATCAGGCGTGCGCTCTAACCAGCTGAGCTATAGGCCCATACCTACACTTTTCAGTGCGATAAATATTTTACTATCTTATCCCGTTTTTGTCAATTGAAATTTACCGTGTGACGGAAATTTCCTTGATAAACGGGCATAATCGCACAAAAAGGCTTGATGTCCCACACATCTTTATCCATTATAACGGAAAACCATGTCTTTTTCAAATGTTTTCAACGAAAAGGTGAAAAAGATTAAGGGGCGGGGTATTTGACATTGTTTTTCTTCAGTTTCTCGTAAATGATCTTTTCGGGATCCAAGCCCAGATCGCGGCTCATCGCCAATGCATAGATAAGCACGTCAGCCAACTCTTCTTTGACATTTTCCAGGTCCGGTTTCACATCCGGCCACTGGAAATTCTCAAGCAATTCGGCAGCCTCGATGATGATTGATTTCGCCAAAGCATCCGGGGTGTCATGATGCTTCCAACCCCGTTCGTCCCGAAACTTCAATATGTCTTTCAATAATTTTTCCACGGTTATTCCTCCACCACGTGTTTGATGCGCTTTTTTAACTTCACACGGTCAATCATCACGATGCGTCCGCATCCCTCGCATTTGATTTTGCAATCGGCGCCGTAACGGATGACTTTCCAAAACTTCGAACCACACGGTTTCGCATGCGGTTTTTTCATCTCAAGCAGACTTCCGAGTTGGAAACGCATATCATTGACCATCACCTTCACGCTCCTCTTGCAAAAGCCGTTGCAATGTGTCGATGTCTTCTTTTGCTGAAAGCGAGAACACGATGCGTCCGCCCGTGGCTCTCACCTTACCGGAAGGAAACCGTTTCTTGATGACGTTGTTCAACGCTTTGAAATCGACATCGTCTTTGATCGAATGTTGGTTGCGTTCGATTTTCTTTTTCTTCTCTTCTTTTTTGACCATGTCCTCAATCTGTCGCACCGTCAACTGGTTATCGACGATCTTTTTTGCGATCGTGCGGATTCGTTCGGTGTTCTTCAGTTTGCTTAAGGCACGCGCATGACCCATCGAAATCTGATTTTTGCCGATTTGGATGAGCACGTCTTCGGGCAATGACAAAATGCCTAAGGCATTGGACACATAGGAGCGGCTCTTGCCGATCTTCTGTGCGAGTTCCATGTGTGTCAGTTTCAAAGAATCAATGGCATTTTGATAAGCTTCGGCTTCTTCGACGATCGTGAGATCATCGCGTTGGATATTTTCAAGCAGCGCAAGTTCGGCCAAAAAGCGGTCATTGTAATCACGGATGATCGCCGGGATTGTCTTGAAACCGGCTAGTTTCGAGGCTTTGACACGCCGCTCGCCTGCCACGAGCATGTGCCCGTCGGCAATCTTTTTGACGATGATCGGCTGCAACACGCCGTTTTCCTGGATCGAATCAGCTAATTCCCGGAGTGTCTTCGGATCGAAATGTTTTCTCGGCTGATGCGGATTCGGTTTGATTTTTTCAAGATCGATGTCAATGACTTCTTCTTTGTCGAGATCCTTGATCTCGTTTTCATCCAACAAGTCACGCAGACTGCGTTTCAGTTTTTCTTCGTTTGCCATTGCGTCGTTCGACCTCCTTGGCCAGTTTCTTATACGATATCGCCGATCGGCTGCGCGGGGAAAACTCGGTCACGGGCATTCCGTAAAACGTCGCGTTCGAACAACTGATGTTCCTGGGGATGATCGTTTTGAAGACTTTTTCCCCGAAATAGGTCTTGATCTCGTTGACGATCTGAAACCCGGAATTCACGCGGCGATCGAGCATCGTGAGAAGCACGCCGAAGATTGTCAGGGTTTCTTTGTTATGTTTTTTCTTTGTCTGAACCACGCGAATCGTGTTTAAGAGTTGCGTCAATCCATCCATGGCCAAAAATTCACACTGCACGGGGATGATCACGGCATCGGAAGCCATGAGCGCGTTCGTGGTGATGTAACCCAAAGACGGCGGACAGTCAATCAACACATAATCATACTTATCTTTCAGATCTTCTAATTTCGTGTGCAGCAAAAAATCGCGGTTGGAGTTGAGGATGATCTTTTCCTCGACCCCTTCGACCGTCGCTTTCGCCGGCAACACGTCAATGCGCGGATCGTCTGTGTTGATCACGGCATCTTCCGTGGGTGTGTCATCAACCATGATGTCAAACACGCTCTTGTTGAAACTCCCCCGGTCAACGCCCATGCACGATGTGGCATTGGCCTGGTAATCCAAGTCGATGAGCAACACCTTTCTTTTGATCTGGGAGAGTGAGCTCGCGAGATTGACGGCAGTTGTCGTTTTGCCGACGCCGCCTTTTTGGTTTGCGATTGATAAAACCATGGTCATAACCGTTCCTCTCCATCTCCGTTATGGATCAAAAATTTTTCAAACAATGTTTTGTTTTCCTGATAAAACCGTCTCTGTTCGGATGTGAGAAATTCGTGCATCTTGTCCGATGAGAAAAATGCGTCGAGTGTCTCCTCGTCAATCACCCTGCCGATTTGTTCCCAGCGGTCCTTGCGGGTCGGTTCGTTCACGAGGTACTGATACAGCATCGTGAGTCCGATCAGACGCTCAACCTGCGATGCGAACAAATCATTCAGCTTATAGGTGTAACGATTTTCACGGTAATCCTCCGTGTCCACGAATTCCGAATAAAAATTGAGCACGATGGAATACATGTCCGTCCGGCGGTTGAGCAGATATTTGTCAAGCCGGTGGGCGACTTTTTTCATCGCCGTGCTGATTTCTTCGTTTTCCAATATGTTGTCAAGTCCGCGTTCATGGATATAGGTAAACAAATCCAACACGTGGACAATGTCACTGCCGTGTTTTTGATATTGCTCGGCGATGAACACACTGATTTCATCCGTCGCCTTCTGAAATGACAGATTCTCATAAATCAACGGTTCGTGTTCTTCGCGCCGGTCACGGTCGTCGTAGGTGAGAATGGTTTCCTGGTAATGCTCGATGATATGGTTGAGACGGACCCAGTCATAATTAAGATCGGTGTATAATTTCTCGTTGTAGATGATTTGCAATAAAAAGATAAGGTAAAACACGACAAGCACGGCGATATAAACATAAAGGGCCCCGGGCATCACCTCAGTGGGAGCCAGTTGATCGACGTGTGTGATCGTGTAATAGATGCCATAACCCAAAAGTGCCAGACCATAAACCAGATAGGAAAACAGTTCCTGATAAAATATCAGGATCGTCAAGGATATATAGATGAACAAATAAGCATAAAAACTGGTCGTGCCCACCGTGTAAAAAATCGTCACGGCGATGGCATACATGATACTGACCTGGATGGATGCATAAATCCGGTTGAAATGAATCATCACGACGATGATGCCATAAATCACAGCCAAAGAAATCAAGACCGCGAGTTTCATCCGGAACGTATAATCAAGAAAAAACGAAAACGGGATTGTGAGCGACGTAATGATCAATAATAACGCCATCACCAATGTCACTTTAATTTTACGAACTTCGCTCATCGGCAGAAATTCGGTGTTCATCAGGCGGGAGATAAATTCCTTCATGCGTTCCCACCTTCTCCGTATGCTTCCTCGATGATCGCCTCAAAAACATCGTGGTCGTGTTCATAGACTTTCATGACACGGCGGTCGACGAGATAATAAAAATCGGTATTAACCAAAAAATCATGGATTTCTTCATCGGAAAGCGGCCGGATCACATTCGATCCTTTCCTGAGCAATGCGTAAAAGATCGCAAATGCGACGACCTTCGTCTCAAAACTGTCGTTTTGATGTTGCAGGGTTTTGTAGTATGTCTCAGAAAAGATTTCCCTTTTCTTGACATCCACATCAACCGTATGGGCAATCTTTAAGGCGATTTTTCTTAATTTCGTGTTTTTCCCGATCAAAAGATCCTGGAGTCTGTTCCATTCCTTTTCTGTGAGATCGGGGTGCTTCTCTTTGGCATCCTGAAAGGATTCCGCTTTTTCCAAATCCTTCAACAACGCCAGCTTCTCTTCGAAGGGATTCTCAATATCAATGCTCTTTGCGAACACAGCCAACATCTCGTTCGCTTTTTCGTAATACATTTCAAGGTTGAGGACCCTGTGTTCGTTCACGTATTTCTTTCCCGTTTGCATCAACAAATCCAGATGTCTGAATTCCAGTTCATTCTGCAGGGCGATCTGATTATAGAAAAACCGTTTTTGCTTGGCGATGATAAACGAGGAGCCCGTCAACATCAACACGAACACGATGAAGAAAAACACCATTCCGAGCACCGATTCGAGCGAACCGTCAATCAAATGGAGGTATTCCGGGAAACCGATGATGATCATCGTCAGCGTGAAGATCATGTAAAGGTTGCTGACGAGAAGGACTTTGATGTCCTGGTAGACCGCGCAGATCGCATAAGCCAAAAACAAAAGTGGTATCGATGCGGGCGCCTGAAACATGAAAATCATCGCCACGGAAATCGAAAACACGCCCAATGTCGTGATGTGTTTGTTGATTTCATAAAATTGCGGCGATTCTTTGCCGTATGCAAGACTGGCGATGTTCATGCCCAATACGACAAAAAAACCGATCATCAGCTTGAGAATCCACATCCCCGGATATCCCGCCAACAAAAGATAAAGGCCGGAAAACAACATATACGACGCAAGCGCAACCAACACCAAATGGTTTTTGGTGCGCAAATGTTTGATTTCCAAAAAATCACGGTAATCCTTGGCTTCCGCGAATGCATAACTTTTTTTTGCAGGCAACTTTCACACCCCCTAAAGAGGTTCTTTTTTTATTTTCCCATACCGCCTCGGATACATGGGCGGCGATAGTTTATGTTTTTCGATGATCACCAACACATGGTCGATGACATTATCATAATGATAAGGGAATATCTGTTTGACTTCCCCGCCCAATACATCGATGGCCTTTTTGGCCTGTTCGATTTCTTCGTCCGATCCGGCGGATTTCATGGCGATGAACAACCCGCCTTTTTTCAACCAAGGCATAGTTATTTCGGCCAAAATATTGAGTGATGCGACGCCCCGCGCCGTCACGATGTCATAGGATGCATAGCGGTTTAGATCCTCCGCACGTCCGCGGATGATCGTCACATCATCCATGCCGAGTTGATCGACCAGCCTATTCAAAAATCTCACACGTTTCAGACGGCTTTCAACAATCGTCAGTTTTAGTGAAGGCTCGACGATCTTCAGCGGGATGCCGGGGAACCCGGCTCCCGATCCGACGTCCAACAACGATTGATCATTCAAATCCGTCACAGACGCGATGGAAAGCGAATCGAAAAAATGCCGGATATAGACATCCTCTCTGCCTTCGATCGCCGTCAGGTTCATCTTCTTGTTTTCGCTGGCGAGATATGCATGATACTCCTCAAAGAGTTGGTTTTGTCCATCGGTCAGTTGTATGTCAAATGTGGATGATAACAATGCATTGAAATCCATCTTCATGCCTCTTTTCATTTTATCATATCTCAGATAAAAATCGTATCAAATCCCATAAACTCATCAAGGTGTGTTATCTCAGATTGTTCTTTTTGAGATGAACCAGCACCATCTGGACATCGGACGGATTGACACCGCTGATGCGCATCGCCTGCCCAATCGTCAACGGACGGACCTCGCTTAATTTCTGGCGTGCCTCATTGGCGATATTATCGACCTTGTCATAATCGAGATCGGCGGGCAGTCTGATCGCTTCGTCTTTTTTCATCTTTTTGGCGTTCTTGAGGGCCTTCTTGATGTAACCCTGATAAGTCGCCTGGATTTTTATCTGTTCGCTGATGGCATCGGGTAAAACCGGTTCTTCACCGATTAACCGCAAAGCGTATGAATAAGCGATTTTCGGGCGTTTCAAAAGACCATGTAAGCTGGTCTTTTTCTTAAGCGGCGCATAGCCGTCATTCTCCAAGCGGGCGTTCACCTTTTCGGTCGGTGTGACATATGTGTTTTTAAGCCGCTTTGTTTCAGCTTTGATTGTCGTCTGTTTTTCTTTGAAGGCTTCATACATGTGATCCTCAAGCAAACCGATTGCATGTCCTTTGTCCATGAGTCTCTTATCAGCGTTGTCATGACGCAAAAGCAACCGGAACTCCGCCCGTGATGTCAGCATCCGGTAAGGTTCCTTCGTCCCTTTGGTAATCAGATCATCAATCAACACGCCGATGTAAGCCTCATCACGCCTTAGCACAAGAGGCTCTTTCTTATCCAGCGCCCTTGCGGCATTGATGCCGGCGATCAGGCCCTGGGCGGCGGCTTCTTCGTAGCCGCTCGTTCCGTTGACCTGTCCGGCAAGATAAAGGCCTTCCGTGATTTTGCTTTCAAGCGAGGGCCAGAGTTGCCTGGGATCGATCGCATCGTATTCGATGGCATACGCATATTTCGCAATGACCGCATTTTTAAATCCGGGGAGTGAATGAACCATGTCTTTTTGGACATCCCTGGGCATCGATGATGAAAAACCCTGTAAATAAAGTTCGTCGATTTCCGCACTTTCCGGCTCGATGAACAACTGATGGCGTTTCTTGTCGGAAAACCGGACCAACTTGTCCTCAAAGGACGGACAATACCTTGGACCGACACCCTCGACCTGACCGCCGTACATCGCAGAATCCTGCAAATGGTCCAAAACAATCTCGTGTGTGTTTTGATCTGTATGGATCAAATAACACGGCCATTCTTTATCGAGCACCCGCAAATGTGTAGGGTCGTGGCTGAAATGATAAATGAATCCGTCCCCGGGACTGAGTTTCATCTTGGAAAAATCAACCGATTCGGTTTTGATGCGGGGTGGTGTGCCTGTTTTAAGCCGCATCGTCTTAAATCCGAAAGCACGCAACCTCGCACTGATCCCGTGCGATGGCTTTTGTTTGTCGGGCCCTTCATGGATGACCTCGTGACCAATCAAAACCTTCGCTTCCATGAATGTCCCTGTCGATAAAATAACCTTTTTTGCGTGATAAACCGTCTTATCTTTGGTACGGACGCCGGTGATTATGCCGTCCGTTTCCAATAAATCGCAGGCATAGATCTCAAGAAGGTCGAGATTATCCGTGCTTTTAAGTGTCTGAAGCATCGTTTTTGAATAAAGACGTTTGTCCGATTGCGCCCGAAGAGCCCATACCGCCGGCCCTTTGGATTTGTTGAGCATCTTCATCTGCAGGCACGTCTTATCGGCGACTTTTGCCATTTCGCCGCCCAGTGTGTCAATCTCCCTCACCAGTGTGCCCTTGGCGGGACCGCCGATTGAAGGATTGCACGGCATGGATGCGACCATGTCGAAATTCCCCGTGATTAATAGTGTCTGTTTGCCGAGCCGCGCAGCAGCCAATGCGGCCTCACATCCCGCATGTCCCCCGCCGACGACAATGATATCGATCATATCAATCATCCTCAATCAAATGAAAATGTTTGAGCGCTTTGGAAACCCCTTGTTGGTCCACCGCGTCAGTCACATAATCGGCGGCTTCTTTCACAGGGTCGAACGCATTGCCCATCGCAATACCCGTGTGGGCCGCTTTTAACATCTCAATGTCATTATGCCCGTCACCGAGCGCAAAGACTTCGTCCTTCGGATAATCAAGATGCTCCACGAGCCATTCCATCCCGTCGGCCTTAAGACGTCCGGCGGGATTGACGTCATATCCGTATTTGTTGGAGCGGTTGAACGTAAGCTCCGGAAATTCGCCTTTTAAGGTTTCGATGTGTTCATCGGAAAAGACCACCATGGCCAACACATCGGATTGTTTATGATAATCGCGGTTGACCTCTGGATATTCGATCTCAAAGACATCGGAAAATTTATGGACAAGATCGGTGTCTTTTCGATAAGCGACATAATTGGAAATACCTTCCAGCGTCACATCGAATTTGAGTTCATCCGCGCGGTCAAGAAAATGTTTCAAGACGTCTTTGTCAATCGGGTTGTTGCGCATGACCTCACCTTTATAACAAATATAACCGCCGTTGGCCGCAATGTATGATTCAATATGTAAAACCTTTTCGATCCCATACATGAGACGGGGGGTTCTCCCGGTCGCGATAATGGGAATATGGTTATTTTTTTTTAATGCTTCAATGGCGCCCAAAACATCATCGGTGGGTGTGCCGTGATAAAGCAGGGTACCGTCGAGATCCATAAATACAAGTGCCATCTGTATCCTCCTATGAAAAGAATCTCTTATGAAGCATCCCCACCCACACAGCTCCCGTGCTTAAGGCTGCTTCCGCCAAGACCTGACCTGTTTCGCAGGCAACTGTTGAGCGAGGATGCTTCATAAGAGATTACGTAAGTATTATAACACAAGCAATGAATAAATCAATCGCTCTTGTTTCTGAGTTCCTTGAAGAACACACGCATCATTTGTGCCGCTTCATCGGCCAAAACGCCGGGTTTTACCTCCACATGATGATTGAACGGTTGCATAAACAGATCGATCACAGAACCATGTGCGCCGAATTTCGGTTCCTTTGTGCCGTAAACCAAACGCGACAGCCGCGATTGGATCATCGCACCGGCACACATCGGACACGGTTCCAGCGTCACATACAGCGTGCAGCCTTCGAGCCGCCAGGTTCTTAATCGTTCACAAGCGTGTCTCATCGCCGTGATCTCGGCATGGGCGAACACACTTTGTTCGGCTTCGCGGGTGTTATGGCCCCGGGCGATGATCGTGTCATCTTTGATAATCACACACCCGACAGGAACTTCATCTTTCTCAGCGGCCTTCTTTGCCTCTAACAGCGCTTCGCGCATGAAGCGTTCGTCATTCGCGTTCGAAGAGATCATAGTGATCAGGCCTTCCGGGGACCTCATGGCAATGACGGCACCGGGCTTCGTAGGTGTCCTTTGCGCCGACCAAGATAATCGGATCGTTGTAATTAGCCGGTCTGCCGTCGATGATGCGCTGCGTTCTGGTCGCAGGGGTATGGCATTTGACGCAGATCGCCGATAATTTCGTCACATCTTCGGCCATGGCCATCAACGTCGGCATGAACGAAAACGGATCGCCGCGGAAATTGCGGTCCAATCCGGAGATGATCACGCGGATGCCGTGATCGGCGAGGTACTCGCTGATGTTCACGGCTTCGTCGTCCAAAAACTGGATTTCATCGATGGCGACGACATCGGTGTCATCATCGATGTATTCCATGATCTCACTTGCTTTGGTGATGTTGACCGAACGTGTGCGTGTGTTGTTGTGGGACACAACGTCTTCATCACCGTAGCGGATGTCAATCGACGGTTTGAAAACAAGAATGTTTTGTTTCGCATATTGCAACCTGTTGACCCTCCGAATCAATTCTTCGGTCTTGCCGGCGAACATCGGACCTGTGATGACTTCAATCCAACCGTCTCTTTGTTTGATGTACATGGTCATTCCCCCTGTCGGTTTTCATTATAGCCAATTTCCAAAAAAAAAGCCATATGACATGGCTTTTTTTCGTCTTAATCTTCGTCTTCTTCGTTTTTGATCCCGTAACGCTTGTTGAACTTGTCGATACGGCCTGCTTCTTTGGCAAATTTCTGTTTGCCTGTGTAGAAGGGATGGCAATTCGCACATGTGTCAACTTTGATTTCGTCCTTTGTGGTTCCGGTCACGAACGAGTTTCCGCATGTCGTGCACGTCACCGTAACATTATGGTAGTTGGGATGGATGTCCTTTTTCATCGTTTATCTCTCCTTCTGCCATGGTTGTTTTTTCAAACCATAGTTTGTTTCCAGCACAACGTATTATATCAAAGCACCTATAAAAATGCAAGCAAAAGATGGGTGAAGAAGAAAAACAAAGAAACATGCCTGAAAACCCATGCTATAATGGAATTGAAAGGGGCGATACCATGAATGATTTGCGTAAAAAAGCCTTGGCATACCACAAAAAACACCAGGGGAAACTTTACGTCGGCACCCATCAATCCATTGACACGCGTGAGGACATGACGCTTGCCTACACACCGGGCGTGGCCCATGCCTGCAAAGCGATTGAGACCGATCCCGAAACGGCGGAAGCCTACACCTTCAAAAAACGGATGATCGCCATCGTAACTGACGGCAGCGCCGTGCTCGGTCTCGGCAACATCGGGTCGCTCGCGGCATTGCCCGTCATGGAAGGCAAATCAGCCTTGTTGCAACGGTTCGCCGGTTTGGAAGCTTTTCCGATTTGTCTGAAAAGCCAGGATGAAGCAACCATCATTAAAACCATCGAGGAAATTGCGGCTCCCTTCGGGGCCATCATGCTTGAAGATATCGCCGCCCCCAAATGTGTCTCCATCGAAAAAACCTTGCAGGAAAAACTTCCCGTCCCCGTCTTTCACGATGATCAACACGGCACGGCGATTGTCGTCTGTGCGGCTTTGATCAATGCGCTCAAATTGACGGATAAGACCTTCGAAGACATCCATGTCGTCCTTTCAGGTACCGGTGCGGCCGGCCATGCCACTGCCTTATTGTTGCAAGCATTTGGTGTCAAGCATATCCAAGCCATCAACAAAAACGGCCCCGTAAAAGAAGACACCGACGATCCTTTGTGCACGAATCTTTTTGAAGCGAAAACTTTAAAACCCGCTGAAACCGATGCGAGGATTGATTTGTTTGACGGAACCGATGTCTTCATCGGCGTGTCCGCCCCGGACACCATTGATGAAAGCATGATTCGGAAGATGAACGATCGCCCAATTGTCTTCGCCATGGCCAATCCCGATCCGGAAATCAATCGGGAAACAGCCTTTGCGGGCGGTGCTTACATTTATGGCAGCGGACGGAGCGACGATCCAAACCAAATCAACAACTGTCTGGTTTTCCCCGGCTTGATGTCAGGTCTGATGCGTTCACCGGCCAAAACGGTGACCACGGCAATGAAAAAAGCCGCCGCGAAAGCTCTGGCGAGCACCGTCGCAGATCATGAACGCTCGGTCAATCACATCCTGCCGTCAATTTTTGAAAAAGGCATCCCCGATATCATCGCGGACGCCGTCATAAAAACATTAAATGAACGTTAAAGCAATTTCATCGCCTTGAGGTTTTTGTACAATTTGGAAACCGGCAAGCCAATCACCGTGAAATAATCACCCTCAACAGCCGACACATGTTTTGAAAAATAACCCTGCAGGCCGTAAGCGCCCGCTTTATCCATCGGTTCCTTTGTGGCGATGTAAGCATCAATCTCATGATCATCCAAGGACTCCACGTAAACATTGGTCGTCGAATGAAACGATCGTGACTGACCCTCCGTGATAATCGCACATCCCGTAATGACTTTGTGGCATTTTCCGCTCAGGGCTTTTATCATGCGTTTGGCATCTTTTTCGTCTTGGGGTTTTCCTAAAATCTCTCCGTCAAGGACCACAATGGTATCAAAACCGAGCACAATCTCATTTGGGTGTTTTTGAAAAATGTCAAATGCTTTGTCATAAGCGATGTCTTCCGCTACTACTTCGGGCGAAAGTGCGGGATCGATGACTTCTTCGATGTCACTCGGTTCGACGTCGTATTCGATATCAAGAAAGCTGAGGTATTTGCGGCGTCTCGGCGAATTGCTGGCCAAAATGAATTTTTTCATGCATATCCCTCCGGTCATGCCAATTATATCATATGCCACGTGGATTCACCGATCAAAATATGCACAAAACCTTCACATACGCTTGATAAAATAGGAAATGTTGCATATATATGCGCGTGCGCGTCATCCTTATAGATAAAAGGTTTGATAACACGCATAAAACTTGATACAATAGAGTGTGTGAGAGTGTGAGGAAAAAGAGGTGGTTTTGTGATGCTGTCGCTTGATAAAAGCCTCATCAACAAAGGCGATACACTCATCGTCGGTGTCAGTGGCGGCATTGATTCCGTGGTGCTTTTGCATCTTTTAAATGCCATCAAATCATCGATGGGCCTTTCCATCATCATCGCCCACATGAATTACGGAATGCGCCCAAAAAGCGATGATGACGAATCATTCACGAAAAATCTGGCCGAATCGATGGCCATCCCTTTCGAAAGCACGCACTACACACCTTTAGGGACAACCGGCAATTTCCAAAACAAAGCGCGCAAAGCGCGCTATCATTTTTTTTGTGAATTAGCCGAGAAACATCATGCTGATAAAATCTGTGTGGCCCATCATGCCGATGACCATGCGGAAACAGTGTTGATCCGTCTTTTGCGCGGTTCTGATTTTGAGGGCTATGCCGGCATGAAAAAACAAACAACAATGTATGGACACACACTGATCAGGCCCATGCTTCACATTTCCAAAGAAGCCATCATCGCTTATGCAAAAGAAAAAAAGTATGCTTACCGAATCGATGTATCAAACGAAGGTGATGATTATCTTCGCAACCGCATCCGTCATCATATTCTGCCTTTTTTCAAAAAAGAGAATCCCTCTTTTTTGCATCAGACACATCAATTCTCAGAATTAATGCACGAAGCATATACCTTTATCCAAACGCAACGTGATATGTTTTTAAAAAGCCATGTTGAAGATAAGCGTTTCAACCGCAAACAATTCAACAAACTTTCTGACATCGTCAAACGCTCCGTCTTGCAGAAAATGGTTCGTGATTTATCGGATAACACCTATGACTTATCCCATGTGAAAACAAACCAAGCCATCGACATGATTGAAAAAGACACACCACACCTTCATTTTCAGATTGAAGATGATATCTACATGCACAAAAGTTATGATGATATTTGGTTTGATCATACCATCGATGAACCCGCTGACTACCTGTTCAAAATGGAAAAACCGGGCACATGTGACTTGCCCGGCCCGCATTCACTGATTTTATCGGAAAATCAGGTCGAAGAGCGTGGAAAAACATATAAATTATGGTATAATGATTTCGATTCGGTCTTCCCCGTCACCATCCGCAACCGTAGAGACGGTGACCGCATCCGTTACCCGTTTGGAACAAAAAAAGTCAAAGATGTTTTCATCGATAAAAAAATCCCCATGAAAGAAAGAAACCGACTTCCCGTCGTTTTGGACAAAACAGGAACGATTCTCTTTATCCCGGGGATCTATGCAAAAAAAACAACCGGAAAAAAACTTATGCGATTCTATTATCAGGAAAGGAACCGTTAAATGCTGGAAAACGATATTGAAAGAGTGTTGGTGTCCCAACAGGAAATCGAGGCCGTCGCCGAAAAGCTCGGCAAACTAATCACCAAGGATTACCAAGACAAAACCCCGATCTTTTTGGGCATCTTAAAAGGGTGTCTGCCGTTCATGGCCGAACTCATGAAACATCTTGACATCTACATGGATGTCGAACTGATGGCCGTGCAAAGTTATCACGGCGGCATCGAATCAACCGGTGACGTCAAAATCACCCGCGACATGGATATCCCTGTCAAAGACAGAGACATCATCATCGCGGAAGACATCGTTGACACGGCGAGGACAATCAACGTCATCAAAAATCTGCTTCTGCACAGGGGCGCGAAATCGGTTGAGGTCGTCACTCTGCTTGATAAACCCGAAGGTCGCATCAAATCGTTCGACCCGAAATACATCGGCGTTACCATCCCCCCCGAATTCGTCGTCGGTTTCGGATTGGATTATGAAGAAAAATACCGTAACCTGCCGTTCGTCGGCATACTAAAACCAGACATCTACGAAGGATTGTCGGAGGAGGAGAACCATGGCTAAGTCGCTTAAAACCCCAAAACGACCAAAATCTAATAAGACATCACACTTCTTGATGATTGGGCTTTTAGTCATATTGGCTATTTCCATCATCTTCAGTTTCGGCAACATGAATTCACCCCAGGAACTTTCTTCGACACAGTTTGAAAATGTCTTGGAACGGGGCGGCATCGTGAGTGTCACCGTCACTCCTCTGTCAGGCGAGAACAACTATCGAGCCTATGAGGTTACCGGGCTTTTGCGTGACGGCGACAGCGATATGAGCAACAATCCCGAATACGTCACTTATCTCGCCAACGACGATGAATTAAACACCGTCAAAGTCATCATCACAGATCTCAACACCGACTCACAGACCACCAACGACGTCACATACAACTTCGAACCCGCCGCCACATACAACCTTTTAAATATCATCTTTCCGATCTTGTTGATCGGCGGTGTCGTCATCATGCTTGTCTTCATGATGCGCGGTGGTTCAAATGCCAACCGGCAGGCCTTTGACTTCGGTAAAAGCAAAGCCCAGCTTTCCAAAGGCCAACGCACCACGTTTAAGGACGTCGCCGGTGCCGATGAAGAAAAAGCGGAGCTTGAGGAAATCATCGATTTTCTCAAAAGCCCCAAGAAATACATCAACCTCGGAGCCAGGATTCCCAAAGGCGTCTTGCTTATCGGCCCTCCGGGAACCGGTAAAACCCTGCTCGCACGGGCTGTCGCCGGCGAAGCGAAAGTGCCTTTTTATTTCGTCAGCGGCTCAGACTTTTTGGAAATGTTCGTCGGTGTCGGCGCAAGCCGTGTCCGCGACATGTTCAAAACCGCCAAACAAAATTCACCGTGCATCGTGTTCGTCGATGAAATCGACGCCGTCGGCCGCCAACGCGGCACCGGACTCGGCGGAGGCCACGATGAACGTGAACAAACGCTGAACCAACTCCTAGTTGAAATGGACGGCTTCGGACACAATTCCGGCGTCATCGTCCTAGCCGCGACGAACCGTGTGGATATTTTGGATCCCGCGCTCATGCGTCCCGGACGGTTTGACCGACAGATCTTCATCGGCAAACCGGACATCAAAGGCAGAATGGCCATTCTCAAAGTCCATTCACGCGGGAAAAAGGTCAATCCTTCGCTTTCCTTCCATGAAATTGCCAGACGCACACCCGGCTTTACCGGTGCGGATTTGGAAAATCTCATGAACGAAGCCGCCTTGCTTGCGGCACGTGAAAATAAAAAACAAATCGAACTCGAGCACATCGACGAGGCCGTGGACCGTGTCATGATGGGTCCCGCAAAAAAATCGCGCGTGTTCTCGAAACGGGAACGCAAAATGATCGCCTATCACGAAGCGGGTCATGCAGTGTTGGGCCTTAAACTGGAAAATGCGAACATCGTCCATAAGGTGACGATCATCCCGCGCGGCCAGGCCGGCGGATATAATCTGATGTTGCCCGAGGAAGAAGAGAACTTCCTGCAGACGAAAAAACAATTACTGGAAGTCATCACCGGATTGCTTGGTGGACGCGTCTCCGAAGAAATGGTCTTCGATGAGATTTCCACCGGTGCCCAGAACGATCTCGAACGCGCCACAAAAATCGCCCGGGCGATGATCACCGAATACGGTATGTCCGAGCACTTGGGTCCTGTCACCTATGAAAAAAGCTCAGAAAAAGTCTTCCTGGGCCGTGATTACTCCAAGGATAAAAACTTCTCCGAAGCCATCGCCACGGAAATCGACAAAGAAGTCCGGGGCATCATCCATAACGCTTACGAAAAAGCCAAAAAGATCATCGAAAAGTATTATGAACTTCTGAAAACGATCGCCCATTATCTGCTTCAAGTCGAGACACTGACAAAAGAAGACATCGATGAAATTGTTGAAACAGGGCGTCTGAAGCGTTGGGACGATATCATGAAAGACAAAACCGACGAAGATAATGACGACAAAACCAAAACAGATGGCAAAAGCGACAAGCCAAAACAAAATGATGACGACAAAGATAAGAAATCATCATCTTCAGAAGAAGCACAAACCGAAGAGAACCAATCTGATGAATCAGAATCCAAAGAAACAGAATCCGACGATAAGCAGTCCGATGAATCTGAATCCAAGGAAAATGATGACAATCAATCTGATGAATCAGAACCCAAGAAAAATAAAGATAACAACAATTAAACGTAACGAAACTCAGGGATGCGTGACGTATCCCTGATCGCTTAGGAGGCAACCATGCGACTCGACAAATATCTAAAAGTATCACGGATCTTCAAACGGCGCACCATAGCCAAACAAATTGCATCCAGCGGGAAAATAACTGTCAACGGCAGGACCGCAAAACCTTCGCAAACACTTGAAGTCGGTGATGTCATCGACATCGATTATGCCGATAAATCATTTAAGGTAAAAGTGAAAGAACTAAGGAAACACGCCAGCAAAGACAATGCCGCGAACATGTATGAGGTATTGTCCGAGGAGGTCACGTAATCATGCGAAAACTACTTCTTTTCCTGTTTGCCGCCATCTTGTCCGTGAGCATGTCCGCATGCAACACGAATATCGAAGAACACGATGTATTCGTCACCGTCTACCCGATGGAATATGTCGCCAGAACCCTTCTGGAAGGCACGGACAAAACGGTCGGCATCGTACCGGGGGTTTCATCGCATGAAACCGCAACCGACTGGTCGGCAAAGGAAATCATCGCCATGACCAACGCAGATCTTCTTTTTTACATCGGTGCGAATTACGATCAATACATTGACATCCGCATTGATATCTTCGAAGGCAAAAACGTCGAACTCGTGAAGTTCGAGGATCATCCCGCCTATATCACGTTCATCGAAGCCATGATGCACAGCCACAATCATGAGGAGGAGAACGATGACTCAACAACGACCGAAGAGGAACATACACTCGGCATCGATCCCCATTTTTGGATCAGCCCGCTTCGTGTCCAACAGGCGACATCGCTCATTTATGAAAAACTCATCGAAACATATCCCGAACACGAATCCATGATTGATACCAATTACACGGATGTGATGGACAGTCTCCAACAATTGCATGATGATTTCTCAGAGGTCCTTGACAGCGGCACAAAACCCGCGCTCACGTCCACAAACCTTTACGGTTACCTCGAAGCCGACTACGGATTGAATTACATTCCCATCTCCCCCGGCTTTCATGAAGTAGCGGAATCCTTCACCGTCGAAGAGAAAAATGCCATCGTCAGCGAAGCCACAAAGCATGACATCCGCCACATCATTTATGAAAAATACACAAACTCACCGCTTTCGGACGCCATCTTCAGAGATCTTGAGGATTTGGGCAAAGATCCCGTGAAACTTGAGTTCCATGTTTTGCAGATGATCACGGACGAGAATAAACAAGCGGGCGAGGATTACATCACGATCATGTATGACAACCTGGATGCTTTTCAAACAGCCATCGGTTATAACACGATAGAATAGAGGAATACATATGTCAGAAAACAAACGCACAGAACAAGAAATCGTCCGGAGAGAAAAAGCAAACGAACTCCGTGACAACGGAATCGATCCTTTTGGTTCGCGGTTTGACCGCACCCATAACATAAAAACATTCAAGGAAGCCTTCGGATCGTATTCCAAAGAGGAAATTAAAGAACTCGAGTTGGATGAACCCGTGCGCATCGCCGGACGGGTCATGTCCAGACGCGTCAAAGGGAAAGCCGGATTCGCCCATATCCAGGACCAATACGGGCAAATCCAGATTTATGTCCGCCTGGACAATGTCGGCGAAGATCAATACCAACTCTTCAAAAAAGGCGACATCGGTGATATTGTCGGTGTCATCGGTAAACCGATGATCACACATACCGGTGAACTCACCGTTAAAACGGAAACATTCGTCCACCTGACCAAGGCTTTGCGTCCCCTTCCGGAGAAATACCACGGACTTCAGGATATCGAGGAACGCTACCGCCGCCGCTATTTGGATCTCATCATGAATGAGGATTCCAAAGACACATTTATTCTGCGATCGAAAATCATCCAGGAAATGCGTTCCTATCTGAACGACAAAGGATACCTTGAAGTTGAAACACCGATCTTACATCCGATCGCCGGCGGGGCGAACGCGAGACCGTTCGTCACGCACCACAATACACTTGATATGCCGTTTTACCTCCGCATCGCACCGGAGTTATATCTTAAACGGTTGATCGTCGGCGGATTTGACGGCGTTTATGAAATCGGACGTCTTTTCAGAAACGAAGGCATCAGCATCGAACATAACCCGGAATTCACGTCACTCGAATTATATCTTGCCTACAGTGATTTAGAAGGCATGATGGATCTGACCGAAAACATGATCAACCACATCACAAATGAAACTATCGGCACGGATACCATCACCTACAATGACCAGGAAATCGACCTTTCGAAAGGTTGGCGGCGAATCAAGATGACCGACCTCATCAAAGAGGAAACAGGTGTTGATTTCACAGACATCGATGATTTCGAAGAAGCAAAGAAACTCGCAAAAGAACGCGGTCTGGACGTCCCCGACCATTTTCGTTCCATGGGACACATCATCAACCTTTTCTTTGAGTCTTTCTGTGAGGAATCTCTGACCCAGCCCACGTTCGTGCATGATTATCCGATCGAAGTCTCACCCCTGACGAAAAAGACACCGGACGATGAACGCTTCACAGAGCGATTCGAATTGTTCATCGCCGGCCGCGAATATGCGAATGCGTACACGGAGTTAAACGATCCCGACGATCAATACGAACGCTTCAAAAACCAACTCAAGGAAAAAGAACTCGGCAGTGAGGAAGCCAACGACATGGACCGGGATTTCATCGAAGCTCTGGAATACGGCATGCCCCCCACGGGCGGCATCGGCTATGGCATCGATCGTCTTGTGATGTTGCTGACGGGTGCCGAATCAATCAGGGATGTGCTTTTATTCCCGCACATGCGTCCCCGTGAAGGCAACCAATCCTGAACCTAACAAAAAAGATTCTTCACTCGAAGAATCTTTTTTTAATGTACATCTTAAAATCCGCAATCCATTAGGGCAGTCGCATGATGCGTCTGCCCTAAGTCATTCATGGTGTTTAAAAACCTAAACCTAATGATAACTAAGCGTTGTTTGTCCCGCTTTCAATAAATTCGTGAAGAGCGGAATCTTTTACACGCCAATGCTTCCCGATTTTTACAGCCTCTAAGTCTTTGTTTTTGATATAGTTATAAATCGTTCTTGGCGTAACCTTTAAAATATCTGATATTTCTGAAATCGTATATAGCTTGTAGTTTTTAATTGCAAGCCCCTCCTTAACGATTCATTTCTCAATTTAAATTTACTTCATTTTATCATTTTTATCAGAAAAGAACAACAATTATTACTATTTTCTCAGATAAAATTGAGTTCATTTGAAATATTATTTAAAATGAGTTGATTGTTTTGACTTAAGGCTTTGTGACTGTCGTTGCATCCAACGTCACTGCTGTTTGTGCATATAAGCTTCCGTTGATTGAACTATTCGTTCCGAAGGATATGTTGGTCATTGCCAAGATTGTTCCCTCAAAATGAGCTCCGGTTCCGATTGAAACTGTATCGGCAACTTGCCAAAAGATGTTTTCGGGCAATGCGCCGCCTGTTAAAATAATGTCAACATCTGCAGCTTGTGTCAAAGAACCGTCTATTTGGAAAATCCAAACATCGGTTGCGCTGCCATTTAAAGTAAGGTCTGAATTAATCAAAACACCGGTTCCGAATTTGTATACGCCGGTCGTGAGTGTTTTGCCACTTAAATCCCCGCTGTATAACTCTGTATAATTTGCCGTCCTGCCGGCTGCGTCGGTATAAGCGGTTTGCATATCGGATATTGCTGTTGTTAAATTACTGGGTGTCGGTGAGGTATAAGTGCTTGCATACACTTTCCCGGTAATTTGACTGGAAGTTGAAAACGTTCCCGTACCGTCCAAAATCAATGAGAACCCGGTAATGTATGTTGCTGCTGCCGGGCTGATACCGATATCCCCTGTGATAACGGAACTTGTTTGAGTTGAAATAGCTGACTCTGCCAAAACAACAAAATCATCGGCCGTACCTAAATCAACCGGCTCAATACTCGTCTCGAAAAGAATGGTATACACCATGTCAGTCATCTCATCTTCTGTAGTGACAATAACCGTCGTTGTCCGGTCTGCATCCACTGTTGAAGTAACATCAACCGCATCACTTATGTCAACGGTTGAAAGCGAGGCATATTTATCCGCTTCTACCACTGGTGTCTCCGTGACTCCGGGAGATAAAACCATGACATAATCAGTCGTTGAAGGATCAAATCCCATGACAGTTATTCCGTCAACCGTCAAATCAGTTAATGTGGCATCCATGTTGATGGATTCGGTCGTCGTTGTCGTTGTCGCCGCCGCTGTGGTTGTCGTTGTCGCTGCTGCCGTTGTGGTTTCGTTCGAATCAGTCGTCTCATTCGAATCAGTGGTTGCAGTTGGATCGGTAGTTTCGCTTGTAGTACCCGTCGCTGCATTACAAGCGGCAAAAGTCATAATGGCTCCCACAAATAATACAAGTGTGACTACTTTTAATAATGTAAAGCCTTTTTTGATAAACATTCTCCTTATCCCTTCTCTTGGTGTCAATTTAATATCTTCACCAAGATAACTTCATTATACGCCTCTATTTTCATAATTACAACTACATTTACGTTTTATTTCTTTTATTTTCATTTTTTTATACATATTTTCCTATATTATCTTGTCTTTTATTGATAATAATGGTATGTTATTTATATACAGCATCAATTCCACCTGGATGTTAGCTCAATGTCATCTTTGGTTTAATCGTGATTTTTAGTAAGCATGAAAATAATCATACCTATTTCTTTCTCATCCTCAGTGAAAACATCCTTACAGACAGTTTTATTACATAATGAAGAAATAGGTTTATTGATATTCAATACATATGGTTTACGATCTTTTTCTGAAAGGAGGCGTGCGAATGTATATATTATTATGGATCTTATTTGGTGCGATCATTGGATGGATCGCAAGTATTATCAGTCATAAAAATGCTAAAATGGGATTAATCGCCAATATCATCGTTGGATTGATCGGTGCTGCAATCGGAAGTTTGATCGCTTCATTGTTCGATATCGCTTCATTAGAAGCATTCAGTTTATGGGGTTTTGTTTTCGCGGTTTTAGGAGCATTGATTTTCTTGTGGATCATTGGTTTGTTTAGCGGGAAACGTCGTCACTAAAATGTTATGCTTGCTATGTCGGCTAACTTGCAATATTCTATCTAAAAAGGGAGTCTAAATGAAAGAGATAAAATTGAATTTGGTTTCGTTTATAACGTTGATTATCGGCATCATAGCAACGGCCATGTTATTCTTTCCTGCTCTGAGTGTATCTGATTCTGATTCATCGTTTCTAGGATATGAAGTCATGTTTGGCACTGATTTTGTGAATCTGGGTTCATTTGCATCCGGACAGATTGTGTGGAGTCCTTTGGGGATTTTGGCTTATATCACCCCTCTGGTTGCCGGATTGATTGCAGTGTTCGCTAAAAAACGAGTGGTGATTACTTTCATTTTGTTCACACTCAGCGCAATTCTATTGTTCACAATGCCAACATATGCAAAAGCTACGATGACATTCTTTGATTCTGTCACCGAAATCGATGTTGACTGGACTTACTCATATGGATTAATTATCGCCGGGGTCTTTGCTGTCTTAGGTTCAGGTGTTTGTCTATACAAACTCGTCAACAAGAAGTGATTTTTTGCAACAGACCGATGAAGTCATTAAACATGATCAAAAGCATATAAAAACTCCGACAACCAAATAACGGTTGTCGGAGTTTCTTATTAAATCACATTTATTCTTTTTCTTCATCTTCATCCGGTTCTTCTTCAATGATTTCTTCGGATGTCACGTCGGCTTCCAAGGTGAGCGGTTCTTCATCTTCTTTTTCACCCGGTAATAAACCATCATCGTTTTCATCGCTTTCGGGATCATAGATATAATCATCGGGATCGACGGAATCCTGAAAGAGTTTCAGGGCCTGCTTTTTGCTGTGATGTTCGCCGCCGTTGGCGATTACAAACGCAAGATGTTCGTCCATTTCCTGTGTGAAATTTTTGACTTTGTAATAAAGGGCCATGCGATAGTGGTAATTGAGTTTCGTCGCGATGTAGCCGTCATTGTTTTGGAAATGTTTCTCGATGATTTCCTTATATGTTTCAGGATCTTCTTCCATGTCTCGTGTGCTTTCCAAGACTTCAAGATAACCGAATAAAATACCTTTATAACGTTTGGAGACGCGGGGTTCAAGATTGTGCATGCGTTCAATCGTCGAATCAAGTGTGTCCCAATCCCCAAGCTCAAACGACGCATAACAAATGTGTGCGAAAATAAGGATGTGATAGACGACATTCAGACGATTCAAATCAATCAAATTGAATGTCTTGATGGCTTCGGTGTAATTACCTTTGTAGTATTGCCCCATGCCGAGATAAACCTGATAGAGCGCCTCCAAGTTCTTTGTGGGGGCTTCTTCCGCGTGTTCTTTGGCCATGTCAATGGCTTCTGAGATCTTAAGGTCATAATCGACCAACATATTGAACTTGTTCGCGAAGGACTGAATCGGTGCGTTGATTTTGATTTTGATAAAAAGATATGCCGCACCGGAGGCCAAAAACACCCAAATCCACCCGGGTTTGTCATAAATGAGCTGTATGGCGACGAAACCCGCCAGCAAAAGCCCGATGACGATAAGATAAATCTTATAATTTTTTTTATTCATGATGTTCGATGTCCTTTCCGATCTTTATGTCTTCTTCTTCATAGAGATAAATACCTAACGCTTCAGCGACCTGGACAAAAATATCGATGATGCCGAAAAAGTTGAAATCAATGTCCTCGAGCACATCCTTCACACGATCGTCGACGTAAAGGCGTAAATTAGCGGGGACCTCTTTTTTGTCAATGATGATCGTTTCAAGTTCATCAAGCAATTCCTTGAGCGGTGCGTCATCGACATCGACTTTTTTCTCCTTGAATTCATAACGGAGATCCTCAATGTACAAAATCATCGCAATCACGTCATCGTAAACGAGAAACTGTTCCATATCGCCTGAGAAATTCGTTTTTAAATAAAGCTTGCACGTCGCAAACTGATCGTGAATAAATTCAAGTCCGACTTTAAAAATCCGTTCAAGGTCATCACTTGATTCAAGCGTCTCTTCACTTAGTTGTGTGTAAATATGGCGCAAAACTTCATAGACGGGCATGAACCGTTCATATAACGGCGACTCATGCTCCTTTAATTCCATGTAAAAATCATTGTTTTCGCTGTTCCAGGCCACATATTGTTTTTTTAGTTCTTCCATCGACTACCACCTCTGTCCATTATACTATTTTTTAGAATAAAAAACCACATGCGATCATGTGGTTTTTTGTGTGTTTTTTGTAAAATATTAAGCTTTTCCAATCGATCCGAACAGTTCCATCTTCTCTCGGACGGTCTCTTTGATTGCGGCCGTCCCCGGCGCCAACAACTTGCGCGGGTCATACCCTTTGCCGACCAAATCCTTTTTCTTTTCGATGTAAACACGGACTGCTTTCGCAAAAGAAAGTTGGCATTCGGTGTTCACGTTGATTTTCGACACACCCATGGAAATTGCTTTTTTGACCATGTCATCGGGAATGCCCGTACCTCCGTGCAATACCAGGGGAACATCTTCCGTGACGTTGTTGACTTCCTGCAAAACATCAAAATCGAGGCCTTTCCAATTCTCGGGATATTGCCCGTGGATGTTGCCGATGCCCGCTGCTAAGATTGTGACACCCAAATCAGCGATGCGTTTGCATTCCTGCGGATCGGCGACCTCGCCTGCGGCGACGACACCGTCTTCTTCCCCGCCGATCGCGCCGACTTCGGCTTCAATCGACAGACCGAGTTTCTTTGTCGTTGCGACCAACTCTTTTGTTTTTTCAATGTTTTCCTCGATCGGATAGGACGAACCGTCGAACATGACGGATGAATAGCCGGCTTCGATGGCTTTTTTCGCACCTTCATACGTTCCGTGATCCAAATGCAGGGCCACGGGAACCATGATGTTCAGATCCTCGACCATGGCTTTGGCCAAAGCCGCGACGACTTTGAAGCCGCCCATGTACCGTGTGGCACCTTCGGAAACACCCAAGATGACAGGTGATTTTTGTTCCTGTGCGGTTTCTAAGATTGCCCGTGTCCACTCCAGATTATTGATGTTGAAGTGACCGACGGCATAACCGCCTTCATATGCTTTTTTACACATGTCTTCCAATGAAACGAGACCCATATGTTGTTGCCTCCTTCTTTGTTTTTGACACAATCATTATAACGGATTCATGTCCAAATGTAAAGAGCATACCCGTTTTATTTCCATAAGGAAAGCCCCTTTGAAAGGGGCTTGTATGCTTAGTTTCCGGATACCCTCATTGATTTGATTTTGACAGAGGGATTGGTGATGCCGAAGTATCCGGTTTTTAAATCATTGGCAACACGTGTGACGTCTTTGAGCATGTCGACGAAATTGCCCGCGACCGTGACCAACGCGACCGGTTGGACTTTCTTTCCGTCTTCCAATAAAAATCCGGTGGCCTGAAGCGAGAAATCTCCGCTGACGGGGTTCGCACCCGCATGGGCACCCTGCACGCTCGTGACCAACAAGCCATTTTTGACGGAAGCGACCAATTCATCTTTATCGTCATCGCCCGGCATCAGTTTGAGATTAACCGGTGCGACCGAACCGCCAAATCCGTTTCCGGTGGATTTGACTCCGTCTTTTTTCGCGGTCAGAAGATTATGCAAGTACGTGTTGAGATTCCCGTTATCGATCAGTTTCTTGAATTTTGTCGCAACACCCTCATCATCAAACGAACGGCTTCGGCTGCTTTTCTTCATGAAGGGATCGTCCACGAGCGTCACATGCTCTGAACCGATCGATTCGCCTAATTTCCCTTTCAGAAGGGAATACCCTTTTTGGACGGCTTCCGCGGAGAACACATCTTTGAATGCCGCGATGAGCGTGGCGAATGCATCAGGTTCATAGACGATCTCATAATCACCGGAGGGAATCGGCTTCGAACCCAATTGTTCGATGCCTTTCTCCACAATGTCGGATGCGAATGTCTCGACATCGAAATCATCGAGATCGTTGCTGATCAACACATCAAACGATGTGCGTTGGTCGTCGTCACCCTTAACGATGGCTTCCCCGAACAACATCGCGGAGTTGACCTTGTTATGCAATTTGAGTCCTTTTGTGTTTTGCAACATGACCGAGCGGGTGGTTTCGGAATAGTGGGCTTCCGCGACCGACACTTTTTCATTCTCGTCATGGATGAGTTTATCCAATTTCTTTACCATGTCGATTTTTTTCTTCGGATCTGTCGCCGGCAATGCGCGGTTGAACAGATCGTCGAGCTTTTCATAATGATCGTCACCGGGATAGATTTCGGCTTCATCCTCGGAATCGATCGATTTCGCATTGTCGAGGACTTTATCGACGATCTCCTCAATCATCGTATCATCCAAGACTTCCGTGCGGTATGTGCCTATTTTGTCCTTGTATAAACCTTTGATGGTCATTGATGACACATCGGAAATCTCATATGTGTTCAATTCGCCGTCAAAAATTTCAATCGACAGATGGCTTGTGTCGTTTAAAAATACCTGGACATCAGCCAATCCTTTTTCTATGGCTTTCGCAAACAATTTTTCGATGTTCATTCTTCGTCCGCTCCTTTCTTTCCGCCGACCGTGATTGACTGAACCCTGATCGTCGGTTGTCCGACATCCGCCGGAATCGATCCGGAAACGGATCCACACATTCCTCTGGCCGAATCAAGGTTGTTCGCGATCATGTCAATTTTCTTTAAGATGTTCGCGCCGTTACCGACCAACGAAGCACCTCTGACGGGTTCGGCGATCTTTCCGTCACGAACCATGTATCCTTCGGACACGGCGAAGTTAAAATCACCGTTGCCGGGATTAACGCTGCCGCCGCCCATTTTTTTCGCAAACAAACCATATTTCGTGTTGGCGATGATTTCTTCAAAAGTCGAATCACCGTTGGCGATATATGTGTTGCTCATGCGCGAAGTCGGTGCGAATTTATAAGACTGCCGGCGGGATGAACCCGTGGCTTCCATGTCCATTCTGCGCCCGTTAATCTTATCGATCATGTAGGATACGAGTTTGCCGTCTTTGATCAAAACACGTTTTCGCTGGGGGTTGCCTTCATCATCGAAGTTCGCGGAACCCCATGCATTTTCAATTGTGCCGTCATCGATGGCGGTCACGATGTCGTTGGCAACTTTTGTGTTCAATTTGCCGGAAAAAACCGATGCATTTTTGGACACTGACGTCGCTTCTAAACTGTGGCCGCATGCTTCATGGAAAATCACGCCGCCGAATTCGTTGTTGATGATGACGGGCATCTCGCCTGAAGGACATTCCTCGGCAAGCAACATGGTTTTCGCGGTTTTTGCCGCATTTTTAGCCAGCTCTTCAACGTCAACCTCATCATAGAAGTATTCATACCCTTTGCCTGTGCCGGGTGTTTCGCTGCCGGTTTGCATCACGCCGTCCTTTGATGCGATGGCCATGATGCCCATGCGGACACGTGTTCGCGTTTCGGCGACATAGCGCCCGTCACTGTTCGCAATCAACACATCCTGCACCCAATCGACCGTTTGCACGCGAACCTGTTGGATGACCTCATCGAAAGATTTGGCCGCTTCATAAGCTTTTTTCATCAATGCGATTTTGTCGGCTTTATCGACGTCCTTCGGTGAAATTTTCGCCTGATGCCGTTTGCCGACTTCTAATTCACCAAGCGGCTGTCGTTCAACACCCGCTTCACCGGGGAACGACTTAGACAAATCAAGGGCCAGATTTTTCAGATCATCGGGTTTTTTGCTGTTGGTGTGACCATAAACGCTCTGAGTTCCTTTGGCAAGCCGGATGCCCACCCCGGAAACTTTGTTGGTCGTGGCTTTTTCGACGGATCCGCCGTTTAAGTTAATGGATTCCTGAGTTTTGTCTTCGACAAAAACCTCGGCATAATCCGCATTGCTGGATAGCCCCGCATCCAGAATGTCTTCAATCAATTTCTTTTCCATTAGCATAACAATGCCTCCTAGTTGTTTTATTCATTATACCATATCGTTCAAATATTGTGTCATTCATATAGTTCACTGTATTTTTCTTTGAGATAATTGATGTAATAGTCAGGATTAAAGTCCTCGCCGGTCACCTTTTTGAGCAATGCTTTCGGCGACAGCCGTTTTCCGTGACGATGGATCCGGTCATTCAACCACACCTTGACATCCGCCAGGCGGTTGTCTTTGATCGCTTGATCGATGTCAAAATCTTTTTGCATCGCGTGATAGATCTGGGCCGCATAAGCAGTCCCTAGCGCATAGGTCGGAAAGTAACCGAACATGCCGCCGCTCCAATGCACATCCTGAAGCACACCTTCGCTGTATGATTCCGGTGTGACGTTTAAATATTCCTTCATCAGCTTGTTCCAGGCCATGGGTAATGCCTTGGTATCAAGTGCACCGGTGATGAGTTTTTTCTCAAGCTCATAACGAAGCATGATATGCAAGGGATAGGTTAGTTCATCGGCCTCGATGCGGATTAAGGATGCTTCGACCTTGTTGGCGGCTTGATACATATCATTTTCATCCACGCCTTTTAGTTGCTCGGGGAAACACTTTTTCAATTCAGAAAAATGGATGGCCCAGAAGGCCCTGCTGCGACCAATCATGTTTTCGTAAAAGCGTGATTGTGATTCGTGGATACCCATGCTCGCCCCACTTGATAACAATGTATCGTCAAACCGGCGGTCAACACCCTGCTCATATGTGGCATGGCCCAATTCATGGATGGCCGCAAACACGGAGGCAAACATGTAATCCTCATGATACCTGACCGTGAACCGAACATCATCGGGCGATGTGTTCCACGTGAAGGGATGGACGCTTTCCTTCAACAAACCGCGGTTAAGATCATAATCAAGGACTTTCATCAGGTAACGGACAAAATCTTTTTGTTTGTCCGCGGGGTAAGTAGCTTTGCGAAATGCGTCATTCCGTTTCGGCTGTTTTTTGAGAATCTCTTTGACGAACGGGACAAGGTCTTTTTTCAACGCATCGAAGAATGCATCATAATCCTTCATCGTCATGTCTTCCTCATATTCATCCAACAACACATCATAAGGCAACTTCTCACTGCCGTAATAAGCGATAAACCGCTTTTTATAGTCAATGATCTTTTCCAATACCGGACGGAAGGATTCATAATCATCGTCCGCTTTGGCTTTTTCCCAGATTTTCTGAGCGCGTTGCATGAGTTTGTTGTACTCGACATATTCATCTTTGGGGATGGTTATGATCTTATCAAGATCTTTCTTTGCCAAACGGATTTCCCGCGCCAACTCATCATCCAATTCACCGATATGCTCATAAAGATGATTGACAACGGAAGCATATTCCTCCGACGTCTCCATCTCAAACAAATCGCCGGACAGACGTCCGACCATTTCCGCACGTCGCTTAAAGCTTTCCTCAGGGGCTTCGGTATGCGAATCCCATCCTGTCAACTGTAAAAAATACGCATATGATTTCTGTTTCTTAACCATGTTTCTGAATGTTTTTATTTCTTCCATTTTGCCACCTCGTATTATATTATATCAAGAAACGAACGAATTATCCATCCGTTCGTTCACCAAGCCCGTAAAAACGAGCATGTGTGTCATTTTTGTTCTTTCATCGCTTTTAAAAAACCGTCGAACAAGGGATGCGCCTTCAGCGGTCTGGACAAAAATTCCGGGTGGAACTGCACGGCCAAATACCAAGGATGATCAGGCAATTCCACGATTTCGCAAAGGTCTGTCTTCGGATTGATGCCGGAAAAGACCATGCCTTTCTTTTTGAAATCAGCTTTGAAGGCATTGTTGAATTCATAGCGGTGACGGTGACGCTCGCTGATGACGTCACGCCCGTAAAGCTGCCTCGCGATTGTGTTTTCTTCCAACCGGCATTGATAAGCGCCTAAACGCATCGTCCCGCCCATATCAATACCTTCATATTGTTCGGGCAGATAATCGATGACATTGT
>JAGYMP010000056.1 GCA_018400565.1 Bacilli bacterium
GACAAAGACAAATATCTTAATGAAGTCTTGAAGCAGGTCGACCAAATCGAAGCGATCACGGCCGATCTGACGTATTCTCTCAAACTGGAAGACAAAGCGTCCAAGAAAAAACACTGCACGGTCGCTTTGTTGAAAGAGCGGATGCAGCCGATGAAAGCATTGGCGCAGATGCGCGGCGTGACCCTTGAAGTCAGTTTAGAAGATGCGGAGATCCGCATGAACGGTGAGTTGTTGGTGATCTTCGCGCACAACCTGATCAAAAACGCGATCCGCTACACGGATGATGATCATGTGAAAGTCATTGGGGAAAAACAAGCCAACGATTACATCCTGACGATCGAAAACAAAGGCCATCTCAACAAATCGCCTGAGGAGCTTTTCAAAAAACCCGACCATAAACCGGGGGATTCACCCCGGGTGGACGAAGGCTGGGGCTATGGTTTATACATCGTCGGACAGATCGCTTTGTTGCATGACATAAAGATCACGATCGAAAATCAAGGCGACACGGTCAACGCGACCGCAAAAATATTATTGAAAAAAGACGATTTGTCATAACTTTGTCAAACACGTGTGATAGGCTAACCATGAGGAGGTGAGGTTTCATGAAGAAAATGGTGTTCGCAGGTTTCATCGTTTTGGTGTTTTTCCTAACGTCCTGTTCGGCAGCGGACATGATGGGGAACGGTGATACAAGCATCTATACGTCCCTTTCATTTGATAGAAATGAGATGCGTTACACAGCTTCAGATGAAAACGATATGTTTTATGACATGGGCAAACCCTCCTTTGATTATGGGCTGCTTTTGGAGAAAAATGACATGGAACCCTCGCCCGAAGAAAAAGAAGCGATCAAAGAGACATTGACGTTGCTTAAAAATCTCAGTGAAGAAACAAACCTCACCATGGGGGATATCATGACCATGTCCTCAAGTGCGTTAAGTGATGCGTTAAATGAAACAGACTTGAGCTACAGCCTGGTTGACATCGTGACCTTCAACACAATCAAAACCATCAACGACCGACTTTTTTCCCGGGAAAGCCCAACCCTCCTTATCTCAAAAATCGATTATTACGAACAACGCACAAACCAAACACTGACCGAAGAAGACATTGATGCCCTAAACACGCTTCAGGATGTCATGAACCGCATGGCTACAAGGGATATCGACATTGATTTCGGCAGTGTTGACGGGGATAGTCTGAAGGCAACGATAGAAACTGAATCCATTTATGGTTCAAGTCCGGCAATCGAAGAAGAACCTTCGCAGGCCACGCTTGACAAGGCGCTTGCGTTGATTGACGAACTTGATGATTCAGACGAATAACGAAGATACGGACGTGATTTTGCGTCCGTTTTGTTTGTTCGTGTGGTAAGATGAAAGAAGAGGTGATCGATGATGCATGTGTTGATTGCACCCGATGCATTCAAAGGAAGTCTGACCCAACAAGAAGCATGCCGGACCATCGATAAAGGCATCAAAAGCGCATGTGAGATGATTGAGACCACCCATCTTCCCCTGAGTGACGGCGGGGAGGGTATGCTTGATGTCTGCATGGATATGTTCCCCGGTGCAAAAGCGTATGATGTTTCCACGTTTGATCCACTCGGAAGACCAATCGACGCAACGTATCTTTACATGCAAAAAACCAAAACGATATATGTGGAAATGGCGAAGGTAAGCGGGTTGTTGCTAGTTAACGATGATGAACGCGATATCTTCCGTGCCAGCACATACGGCCTCGGCCATCTACTTAAAAAAGCCACCGACATCCATGAAGTCAGGCATCTGATCATCGGCATCGGCGGGTCGGCCACGAACGACGGCGGTGCGGGATTCCTTCAGGCCCTCGGCGTGAGCATGACGGATGAACAAGGAAATCAAATCAGCCCGGGAAACAAAGCGCTCACGACGATCAAGACGATCGATTTTTCATCCTTTGATCCAGCGTATGCATTTTTGGACGTCACCGTGTTATGTGATGTCGACAATCCGCTTCTCGGTGCGGAAGGGGCG
>JAGYMP010000057.1 GCA_018400565.1 Bacilli bacterium
TATCATGTTAATCACCGTTTATATTATACCAAATAATCCATATGATACAAGTTTTTCGCTTGGTTTAATGTGGTATAATTATTGGTGGAGGCAAAGCCTTATGCGATTATCTTACGATCGATCGTCACTCATATCATACAATGGTGAAGATGTTCCCGTCTATATATCCGGCAATGGTCTCGGAGGATTCTCATCCCAAAGTATCTGGGGCATGCATCTGCGCAAATATCAGGGTCTGTTCGTCGCTGCGTTGAATCCCCCTGTTGAGCGTCAGGTGTTGTTATGGGACATCCAATTCCTTGTCGAGGGAGAAGAATGGACCCGTTTCCCGATGAAAAAAGACAACCTTAACGCTCCGAAAAACTTGAAAAAGTTTGTTTTTGACGGAATGCCTCACTATCTTTTTGGCAGTGGCGGCCTGCTGATCGACCAACGGATTGTGATGCCTTACAAAGAAAACGAGGTTCATGTCCGTTATACGATCCAAAACACGGCAAAAACAGCATATATGGTAACATTTCGGCCACTTTTTGCTTTGCGTCCATCCGGAGAGGCCAATCTGAAAACAAAAGACATTCGAGCAGATAAACATGATGATGGATCATGGGATGTCCAAAGAGAATCTTATGCATGCCGGCTTTCTTCGGACGGCATCATTTTGCAAATGGCAGAGAAAAGCATCTTTGGACCGCTTTCTTATCCCTATGACGATGCGATGGGCGATGAGATGGAAGATTATGTGCAATCAGTATTGGAAGCAACAACCGACATTCCGGCAGGCACCATCCGTGAAATCACGTTCCATGCCACGCCGGGCAATCCCCCACGCTATAGTTTTGCAGAGGCGGTCAATATAAACAGGCGCCGCGTGAATGCCCTAATCGAACCTTTTCGGGATAAGGATCATTTCTTCCGTGAACTGGTCATGGCAACAGATCCCTTCGTCATCTTACGACAATCAACAAACCACGTGAGTATCGTCGCGGGGTATCCGTGGTTCACGGACTGGGGTCGGGATGCGATGATCGCGTTTGAGGGATTGTTGTTGAAGACGAAACGCTACGACGATGCCTTATCGGTGTTGGTGGGTTTTGCGGAGCATGAGCGGGACGGATTGATTCCAAACATGTTTCCCGAACACGGCGAACCACCGCTTTACAATACGGTGGATGCTTCATTGTGGTTCATCATGGCTGTGTATGCATATTATAAGCATACAAAGGACACCGATGCGATTGAGACACTGTTTCCGACCGTGAACGCCATCATCAGTCATTATGAATCCGGCACAAAACACAACATCCACATGGATGATGACGGGTTGATCACCGCCGGTGACGAAAACACCCAACTCACATGGATGGATGTCCGTTTTGACAATCACTCCGTCACCCCCCGTCACGGCAAAGCCGTTGAGATCAACGCATACTGGTACAATGCCCTAAGAATGGCCACAGAAATGGCGAAAGTTATCAAGCGCCCTTATGACCGTTATCTCAATCTGGCCAAAAAAGCAGAAGATACCTTTTTGGAAACATTTTGGAACAAAGAAAACCAATGTCTTTATGACACCGTGGAACCATATAACGATCACATCCGGCCCAACATGCTTTATGCGGTCGGTCTTCCGTTTTCCCTGATTCCGAAAAAGCACATGCAAAACGTCGTCGATGTCGCCAGGGATCATCTGGAAGGCATGAAAGGCATATTGAGTTTGTCGCGGCATGATCCGGCGTTCAAAGAAATATATGCGGGATCGTTGAAAAACAGGGATCTCGCTTACCACATGGGAACAGCATGGGGCTATTTGGTCGGCATTTACATCGATGCGTGCCATAAAGCATACGGGAAGAAAGGACTTGCGATGGCCAAACCGCTCATGGAAAGGATCAAGCATGATTTTCGCGAAGGTTGCATCAACGGATACGGGGAAGTTTTTGATGGAAAAGACGGTTGGACCAGCAAAGGATGTTTTACGCAAGCCTGGAGTGTCGCGGAGATTCTCCGC
>JAGYMP010000058.1 GCA_018400565.1 Bacilli bacterium
TATGCTTTTCCAAAACCATTTTACACGATCGGTATTTAACAGTACATTGAAAAAATGATGGCCCGGTGATACAATTGGAATGAAGGACGATTGGATAGATAAGCCGTATATAGGGAGGATTCTAAATGTCAGTCAATTTCATGAGCGAGTTTGATTTTTCCCGCCTCGAACATTATCAAAAAGGCGGCGCGGTGCTTCCCAATCCCGATCAATTTGTCGGGAATCTTGAGATTTCAGGGACAAACATGGCTTTTATCAAACAAAAACGCGATACGATTGATTACAACAAAGAAGGATACGTTTATGAAAGCGGGAGAAAAAGACATGGGAAGAATCTGCTTGTGATCCTGGAAAGTCCGCACCGTTATGAATACGATTCACAGGGTCGTCCTTTGGGACTGGCCATGGGAAATACCGGTGACAATTTTTTCGATTTATTTCCATATGCTCTCAAAAATAGTCCGTTCACGGTTAAAGACGGCGACTACAATGTGATATTCGCCAATGGTGTCCAATATCAGGCAAGCTGCGGCCTCAGCCCTTTGAACAGGGAAATCCGTGACAAGAACTGGCTTGATGTTTATGACAACCACGGCGGTGAAGCTGATTTCAAGAAACGAATCCGCAACCTGAACCCCGAATACATCATCAATCTTTGCACCGGCGGGAAAAAGCCGTCCGGTCTTCGTCAGCGGATCAATCAGACGTTGGATGCGATGGGTTATGAATTTAAAGAAGATTATACGGAAGGGAACCATCCCGCTGCGTGGAAGAGACACGGTGATACTTCCGGCGCCAGGATTTATTGATCTTCCCAAAGGAATGAATGAAGATGGACATCCATGCTCTTGAGACTTGGTATAAAAAAAACAAACGCGATTTGCCTTTCCGGAAGACACATGATCCCTACAGGATATGGATCAGTGAAATCATGCTCCAACAAACACAGGTTGACACTGTCATCCCATATTATGAATCATTTATCAAACGGTTTCCACATGTGTCCGATCTCGCCAAAGCCGATCAGGAACAGGTTTTGAAAATGATTGAAGGCCTGGGATACTACCGGCGTTTTCGTTACATGAAAAAGACTGCAGAGATAATCATGAGCGATCATAACGGCCATTTTCCAAAGACATATAAAGATTTATTGGAACTTCCCGGCATTGGCACATACACGGCCTCGGCCATTATGTCCATTGCGTATAATGAACCTTATGCTGCCACGGACGGCAATGTCATCCGTGTGTTTTCCAGGGAAGAAGGCATCGAGGGCGACATGCGGAAAGCCAAGAACAAAAGAAAGATCCAATCCGTCAACCAATCATTGATCGAGCAGGCCGAACCGACCATCTATACCCAGGCGATGATGGAGATCGGCGCACTGATCTGCACACCGAAAAATCCAGCCTGTGAGACGTGTCCGCTTAACGGAACATGTTTTGCCTATCAACATGATGCCCAGATGGATTTGCCCGACTTAAGCAAACGAAAACCACAAAAACAAACGCATTATATGACCTTGATCGTCGAAGATGAGGATCATCTATTCTTACGCAAACAAGACGAAGCGATGCTGGGCGGTCTTTATTTATGTCCCCAATACGAAGCAACGGACATCGAGACAGTGATTCAACAATTGAGACAAAAGGACATTTTTCTGAAAGATCCCCGGTTCTTAGGGAAGGAAAAACATGTGTTTTCCCATAGAATTTGGCATATGCTAGTCTATAAAACGAGACTGACGGGAGAGAAACCCGATGATTGGACCAGGGTGAACAAAAAGAAACTGAAAGATGTCCCGATGCCCGTGGCACATCAAAAAATCATGACGTTGTTTAAAGCAAACAGATAGTCACGAGATTAAAAAAAGGAGGTTATCGTATGACATTCACACACACACTGACCGTTAAGACAACAAACAAACGAACATTCGTCGACATCACAAACCGCATCAATGATCTGCTTGATGATGCCGGAGTCAAAGAAGGAACGGCCCATCTTTTCGTGCCGCACACGACGGCCGGTGTCACAATCAACGAAAACGCCGATCCCGATGTGTTGCATGATCTGTCGGAAGGACTGAAGGATGCGTTTCCCAATCAGTCCAAATTCAAACACATGGAAGGCAATTCGGATGCGCACCTGAAATCATCCGTGATCGGTTGTGACCAAACGGTGATCGTCACAAAAGGAAAGATGCTTTTAGGAACATGGCAGGGTATCTATTTTGCTGAGTTCGACGGACCCAGGACACGCAAGCTCCATGTTCGCATCACAAAAGATGCATAAAACCATGATTCGATGAAACACTGATCTTTTTTTCGTTACTAAGGGAATATCGTTGCTGATTTTAAAATACTTCAAGGGTATGACGGAAAATAAGAAGAAGTGCTGAATCAGAAGATGGAAAACAATGATTTCAATTCATAAAAAAAGTGTTCCGCGCCGGAACACTTTTCTTATGGTTGACTACTTTTTGCCGACGGTTGCGCAGTATGTGACGAACATGTCATCACCGTCAAGTTTCAAAAGATCGTTTGCTTTGGTTTGGTCATAAGCACAGATCGGACAAATGCCCGCGTCAATGACTTCCGCGGCCAACGCCAGATTCTGACAGGCATGGCCCGCCTCAATCGCAAGCATTTTGTGGGCTGCGAAAAGGTAACGGTATTCGCTCCTCGGGCAGATGGCCGTGAAGAAGAAGACAACCGGCGCTTGTCTCAACTGTCCCAATATAGCCTCATCGACTTTTTCTTCCAAATCCTCCCCGGATTTGATGAAGGCGAGCTCATGGTCGTTTTGGACGTATTGATACAAACCGTGTTTAAGTCCTCCGACATTGTAAACGTAAATGAAAGTTTCCATGCCGTTGGTCGCACCGGCAGTGGGAATGGTGCGGAATGTCGCGTTTCTCTTGACAGACATCACCCGGCATGTTTCCCAAAGAAGATAGGACAGCTCTTCAGATAACAAAGGTTCATCATTGTATTTCCTCAGTGTCCGGCGGCTTTGAATGCAAGTCGTCAGATCTTTTTGCTTGATGGATGAAAAGGTTGTGTTCAATTTGATGCGCTCAGCATTCTCCGGCGGGGTCAGGAATTGATCCGGTCGTGTTTGTTTTTCTTGTTTGTTCCTTGCTTCCCTCAATTCGTTCCAATCCGGTCGGATGGCTTCTCGGTTTCGTTTTATTTTTTTGTCCATGTGGGTGATTCCTCCTTGAGGAAGTTATGTTTAAAAGGGTAGGTTTTTATCCAATTTGAGTGTTTTGTTCACTTCACGGAGATCGTTTTTGCAGGCCTCATTCAGGGGAACGCCGCAGTCTTTTCTTTTTAGCCATGCCAGGTATTCTTTTTCCCCCGCGGTATAAATTTGGTTTTCACCCGGCGCTTTTTGGCTTTGGCGCAATGTTTTTAAAATCTTCCCGGCAGTTTTTTCAAACGTGTCTCTTCCCATGAATGCTTCGGTGTCGACGGCGATGAAAAAATGGCCGAGATGGTAGGGTTTCTTTTTGCATGTGTCATCGAAACCCGTCAACATCTTCAAGAAACTGCCTGCCTGTAAGGCAGAACTCAAAATCTCCACTACAGTCGCATAGCCGTATCCTTTGTATCCGGCGAGTTCCTCACCGATGCCGCCCAAAGGAGCGAACGCCGCATCGCCGTTTAAAAGGTCTTTCAGGATTTGTTCGGAATCGGTTTTGGCTTTTCCGTCCTTTCCGATGACCATGCCTTCTGGGGTGTCTTTGCCCATCTTCGTGAAATATTCGATTTTTCCCCGTTGGGTGATGCTTGTGGCACAATCCAGCATGAACGGAAAATCCTCATCCGTCGGAAGACCGATGGTGAGCGGATTGGTGCCAAGCATCGGTTCAACACCGAACGTGGGGGCGATCGAAGGTCTCGCATTGGTGCCGGTGATGCCGATCATCCCTTCGTTTGTGGCCATCGACGCATAGTATCCGGCGATTCCGTAATGGGTGGAATTTTTAACGGCGACCATGCCCATGCCATATTTTTTTGCTTTCTTGATGGCTGTTTTCATCGCTTTGTGCGAAGCGACCATGCCCATACCGTCGTTGGCATCAAAGACGGCGGTTGTCGGAGTTTCCTTCAAAACATCGATGGTTGTGATCGGGTGTTGGATGCCGGCCTGGATGCGATCGATATAAATCGGTTTGAACCGGTTGACACCATGGCTTTCAATGCCGCGTCTGTCACTTTCCATGAGAACATCCGCGCAAATATGCGCATCACGGACGGGCACACCGACTTTTTTGAAAGCACTGACCATGAAATCCTCGATGAATGACCAACTGACCCATGTCTGTTTATTCATAGCTTATCTCCCCTTTCATCTTATAATTCATTATAGCACACCTCCGATGATACACGAAGCAACGACAGAACTTGTGTGCTTCAACATAAAAACATGCTATAATGTA
>JAGYMP010000059.1 GCA_018400565.1 Bacilli bacterium
GAGAAACTGAAAGTTGTGCAGAAATCAGCCGAAGACGGTCATGAAGGCGCATTGGGAATCTTCAAAACGATTGGTATCTATCTCGGTTACACCCTGCCCTACTACCAACGCTTTTATCCAATGAAACATGTGCTGATATTGGGGCGTGTGACATCGGGCATCGGCGGTGAAACGATTATAAAATGGGCAAAGGAAGTCCTGAAAACGGAATTCAAATCCTTGTTTGATGCGATCAATCTTCAGTTACCTGATGAAAAATCCAGACGCGTGGGGCAATCTATCGCCGCAGCAAGTCTGCCTGAAATCAATTGAATGTCTCAACACCGACATAGCATAAAATTCTAAATGATGGGAAGTCATGCAATGAACGTCATAACATGTGAAAATTACCAAGAAACCAGCAGAAAAGCCGCTGACATCGTCATCGGGCAAATCAAACAAAAACCGACATCCGTGTTGGGGCTGGCAACCGGTTCGACACCGCTTGGCTTATATGAATATCTTTCAAAGGCTTATCAAAACGGAACGGTCAGTTTCAGCGATGCCATCACATTCAATCTGGATGAATACATCGGCATCAGTCACGACCATCCACAGAGTTATCATTATTATATGGACCGCCACTTTTTCTCGAAGGTTGACATCAGGGAAGAGAACACCCACCTTCCGGATAATGACGAGGACCGTCTTGATGCGATCGCAGATGAATACAACGCTTTGTTGAAGGAAAACCCCATCGATCTACAAATTTTGGGTATCGGCAGCAACGGTCACATTGGTTTTAACGAACCCGGAACCCCCTTCGGCAATGAAACGTTTATCACCTGTTTGGATGAACAAACACGGAAGGACAACGCCCGTTTTTTTGGATCATTGGAGGAGGTTCCCAAAAAAGCCATTACGATGGGCATCAAAAACATCATGAGAAGCGAACGGATTCTGCTCTTGGCGAACGGTAAAGAAAAAGCAGACGCAATCCATGGTATGATGCACGGGGAAGTGACAGAGGATCTCCCGGCATCCGTCCTGCAATTGCATCCGGATGTCACGATCATCATTGACAAACAGGCGGCAAAAAAAGTATCGAGTTAAGCAACAGTATCATTATGCAATAAAAAACCTTTCCGTTCAGCGTAACGGAAAGGTTTTTTTATGTTGTTGTGTCGTTCAATGGGTTCGATGATATTCTTTTGCGATGTTGAATAATGTATGGGCGTCAATGAGAGTAAGTGTAGCTAAACCGACGGTTGTCTGACGGTAATACGGAGTATGTTTGTATGTGCATGTGTATAATTCTGCAATGGCCTTGAAATTTTTATCATCATCGTCGTAATATTTTGTGATAACATCTTTTTCAATAATCTTACCGTCCTTTTTGATTTTGTAAGGATAGATATCCAATGTGGCATGATCACTCATGAATTCCGTCAGATGGATGGATGTGCAGGAATCGAAATCCGTTCCGACAAAAAGGATTTTGCCATGTTCTTTTTGGAGTTTATAGAGAGGTGTGATCATCTTCCTGTCGTCAAAACCGTGTGCCAGCCACGAAGGATCGCCGGTTTGATTATAAACAGACAGTGACGTTTCGGGGTGCAATGTCCTTTCCACCCCCGGGTAAAGCATGAATACCCGTGCGATTTCTCCCACACGCTCAGGTAAAAAGAGATGGGGATCGAACGGTTTTCGGTTAGCTTCGATGATGTCGTACCAGCTTTTTGGCACGGGGGGATGTTCCCAGTCCCTGGGATTGGTCATCTCGGGCGTGTGTGCGGGCATGATGATGACGCCTTCGGTGATCGTCTCCGTCAAAGCATCGACGACATCGTAAGCCTTATTGACGACAAAACCGAATGATGACAGCGATGCATGGACCTCAACAAATGAATCTTTATGAAGACCGAGATTGTCAAGACCTTCCTTTATCATGGTTTTGGTTACCGGATTTTTGGTTTTATGGATGGCGTCTTTTAATTTTCTATGCATGTCTGCTCCTTAATCGATGCGAAAGGACGGAATGGTCACTGTTTTGTATTCAGTGCTTGTCTGGCAAGTACGCACGATCCATGAACCGGATCTTTTTTTGCTTTGAATATTCGATAAGATGCGTTATATGCCTTTATCTTTTTTATGAAGGACTTCTTTAAAGGTGTGTCGGCATTACCGAGCGATCCGATGATGCCGATGGCTTTGTTTTTCAGATTCAATGTGCGGTCAATCGCTTTGATCATCAGCGCCAGTTCATCTGTCGCGTAATCAATGATGCCAAGTGCGTTCGTATCACCGTTTGCGGCATGTTTCGTAACGATTTTTGCCAGTTTGGCGACTTCGGTGCGCTTGGTGTGGTAAGTGTCATAGACCTTGACCGCATCCGGAAAGGATCGGATGTTCAATTTCTCGATTAATTCATCGGTCAACGGCGTTGAGGGTGCACGGTTGTCCATGGCTTTGCCAATCAAACTCAATGCCTGTTTCCCCAGGCCGTAAGCACTGCTGTAGTCGCCTTCTTTATAGGAATAACCGCCTGCGCGGTGACTCATCCCCTTTTCATCGACACCGAAAGCGACACTTCCCGTGCCGATAATGATGGCGATGCCGCTTTCTCCGTCCAACGCACCGGCATGAGCGTTGTAGACATCATTTTTGACTGTGATTGTTGCATCTTTCAGGGCGGGGATTTTGCATAAATGTGATGCAACCATTCGTCCGTCCTCCGCACCGGCGACATCACCCAGACCCGCAAAGACGCTTTTGATGTCAGCGTCAGGTTTTTCTTCCAGGCAATCATTGAGACATGATGTGATGTTGGCGATGCTTTCCTCAATCGGAACGGTCCGGATGCTGGAAGGTCCGCTCACGCTTTCAGCCAAAACGTTCAGATTCTCATCCGTGAGCATGGCTTTTGTTTTGGTTCCGCCGCCGTCAATTCCAAAAAACATGGTCCCATCTCCTTTGTCAGGGTTAAATAATCATGGTTTTGCGTTATAATAAAGAATGTGACATAGACATTATACTACATATTGCCGATCGGGAAAAGCGTCATTTGAGAGAGAGGGAGAAAATGAAAAAAATCGCGCATGCCATTCATCACACCCACTGGGATCCGATATGGTATTTTACAGCCGAAGAAGCGACCGTACAATTCGCGTATAACATGAAGGAATTGTTGAGACGCTTTGAAGAAGGACGCGTCACAACTTTCTTTTTGGACGGCCAGACGGCGGTCATCGATGATTACCTCAGACTGCATCCCGAAGACCAGGAAACAATAAGAAAACTGGTTGAAGAGGGCAAATTGAACATTGGCCCTTTCAACAGCCAGCTTGATTGTTTTATCTCCAGCGGAGAATCGGTGGTCAACAATTTAAGACTGGGGATCGAAAGCGCCGATCGCCTCGGCGGTTCATCGAAAATTGCTTATCTTCCCGATTCTTTCGGACACAGCCGGGATTTTCCGAAAATATTCAATCAATTCGGTATCCGTGATTTTGTGATCACACGCGGTGTGGGTGACGAATACGGTCTTAAAAACGAATTTTACATGGAATCGAACGACAGAAGCCGATTGCTCGTGGCGACGATGCTTGCCGGATACGGATACGGGACTTACGGTTTTCGTGACGGGACATTGCTTACCGATCAAGCGGAGGATTATAATAAAATTAACATCCATGATTTGATCGACCGTCTCGTTGAACGTTCAACGTTGAAAAATGAATTCGTTTTTCCGATCGGTTTCGATCAAAACCCGGCCATATTGGATATTGAGGAGAAAATCAGAAATTATAATGAGGTATCAAAACGGTATTCATTCCGCAAGACCACATGGGAAGCTTATCTCAACAGGGTCCGAGAGCAAGGAGAAGATCTCCGAACGCATCGCGGTGAGCTTTATTCAACACAGTTTCACCGCATACACCGCTCCATCTTTTCAGCCCGCGCCGATATCAAACGCATCCAGGACCAAACAGAACGAACACTGACATTCGAAGTCCAGCCTTTGATGTCGATGCTCGATCACATCGCTGTGTCATATGACCATGCGTTGATTGACGAGGCCTGGGATAAACTCATCCGTTGTCAGACGCACTCATCGGCGACCTTGACCGATGAGACCAACGCATATATTCTGCAAAAAAGCAAAAGCGCGTTCAGTCTTGCGAATGCGATAAAGATTTATCTGATGAA
>JAGYMP010000060.1 GCA_018400565.1 Bacilli bacterium
CAGGATTCAACCCAGGTCATCGTTGATATCATGAGTCGTTATCTTTTCGAAAAGGATGTTTTCGAGGGACGCAAAGACACATTGTTCGACGAAAACGAACTCAAAGACATGATGCTGGACGCACAGAAGAAAACCTACGGGGACGGTCTTGATCCTAAGTGCCTCCATCCATATATGTGGGTATGCAAGGGCCATTATTATTCCGGCGGACTCAGCTATTACAACTTCCCCTATGCTTACGGTCTGTTGTTTGCCAAAGGACTTTATGCGAAATATCTTGAAGACAAGGATACTTTTGTCGGACTTTATGACAATTTGCTTGCTTCAACAGGCAAGATGAACGTCGAAGATGTCGCGAAAATCGCTGATATCGATGTGACCGAAAAAGCGTTTTGGGTGTCATCGTTGGATATCATCAAAAAAGATATCGATCGTTTTCTTGATTTGACCGAGTAATCAACTGTTATATTATTCACATCCCCCCACATAAGTGGGGGGATTTTTTACCGCATATATTGCTTTTATGATTGTATTGTGATAGTCTCAAATTGAGGGAAGGCGATAAAATGAAAAAAGGTTTGTTTTTGATAATTGCATTATTAATGATCCTTGTCATGGTTGGATGTGGACGTTCCACCGACATAAGCGGACCGGATGCATTTAGGGATTATGATGAACTCGCTTCGTATTTACGCGAAATGAATGAGGATGATGCTTCCTTCGGCATAAACGCTTATCCCGAGGCCGGCACGGATACGACAACGGACAGATCAAGTGATGATTACTCAAAATCGAACGATCAGGTTGAAGGCGTGAATGAAGCCGACCGTGTTTTGACGGATGGGACTTATATCTATGTATCGGCCTATCAGGCTGTTCATATCGTCAATGCGGCCGATTTAAGCATAGTGTACACGAAAGACTACGAAAACGCTCATATTCAGGGCCTTTATCTGCAGGATGACCGCTTGGTCGTCATTGTGAACACATATACGGCCATGGACAATGATGATGCGGACCCGCGCCAAGACGATTCAGTGTATGATTATTACTGGTGGAGGTCCGATAACACACACGTTGACATCTTTGACGTCTCAAGCACGGATGATGTCATTTTGGATCGATCGCTGGTTTTTCCAAGGCACCGCTTGTTTGATTCACGGATGATCGGCGGACGGTTGTTTTTGATGATGAATCGTTACCTTTCCGCCGCGGATTTGGATAATGACACATTTCTGCCGACATACCGTGATTCTCTTGTGGGGGATGAGGAGATCCGACTCGATCCCGGTGATGTCCACAAAATACCCGCGGCGGACTATCTCCATTACCTTGTGCTTGCGGATGTGGATGTGACGGATGATGCAGACCCCAACATCAAAGCTTATCTCGGTTCGGCCTCAGAAGTGTACATGTCCACTTCCAATCTGTATGTCACTGTGCCCACGTGGACATACGATGAGTCAGAGGAAACATACGACAGGTATACGGCTTTGCTGCGGTTCTCCGTCGAGGATGAGGGCCTCATATACCAAGCGCAAGGCAACATTGACGGCCATCCTCTCAATCAATTTTCAATGGATGAGCATGACGGTGTGTTTCGGATCGCAACATCCGAATGGCTTTATGAAGATGACGATTATGCCAACCGTGTGTATCTTCTTGATGCAACGACGAACGAAACCATGGAAGAATTATCGGTTCTTGAAGACATCGGAGAACCGGGTGAGCGCATTTATGCCGTCAGGTTCAAAGCCGGGTTTGCATATGTCGTCACATTCGAACAAGTCGATCCGATGTATAAACTCGATCTTTCAGATCCCGGTAATCCCGAGATTCTCGGTGAATTGCATGAAGAAGGCGTCAGCGACTATCTTCATGACATTACGGATGACTTGATGGTCGGAGTCGGACGCACGGCAGAGACTGTGGACGGGGTGACCCGTTTCACCGGTGTGAAGATCGCTCTTTATGACACAACCGGCAATGATCCAGCGTCATTGGACACATTCATCGTCGAGGGTCAGTATTCTTACACGCCGGTGGTTTATGATCATAAAGCCTTTGTATATTTTGAACGTCCCGCGGAAAACAAGACATACATTGCCGTTCCCGTTGTTACATACGGAAACTATTGGGATGATTACAGTCAAGGTATTTACGTGTTTGAAATAAATTACGATGGAACCATGGATTTATTGGCACATGTTTCCCATGAGACTGAAACGTATTATGATTCAATCGACCGGTCACTTTTCATCGGCGGCGAGTTTTACACAGTATCACGCCGACAGGTTCGACAATATGTTATCGATGACGGATTCACACATACAGACACAGTGGTTTTCCCGGACGATGATACGGAAAATGAGAAATAAATGTTGCTGTTCAAAAGAAATCATGACCTTTTATTATTTTGCATTTGTTTTACATTTTGTTATAATTTTTAAATATTTTTATAAAATATCTTTAAAAATTGCGCGATGAGTGATATATTAAAATTATAAAAGCATCATCCTTTAAAGGAAGGCACTGAAAAAGTCTGTGAGAAATCACAGGCTTTTTTATATATCAAAGGAAGTTATCCACATTTGTGGAAA
>JAGYMP010000061.1 GCA_018400565.1 Bacilli bacterium
TGCCGCCGGGAACGACATTGAAAGAAAAAGACATCCCCACCGTTTTGGGCAATGACGGCTTGTCACCGTCGGTCGCTGACGGTTATAAGACGCTGCATGAAGCCATGCATCTCAGGGATGGAAGCCCGAATCACTTCGGGTTGGGTGATATCCAAAACATGATTGAGACGGCTTATGCCGTCACGAATGACAGATTCGGCATCAACGTCGGCAGAATATCAGCCGGTTATGATGCCGACCTACTGACAATTCCCTACAGCCCGCCGACACCGATGAATCAGGACAATGCGTTTGCGCACCTTTATTACGGGTTGTTTCACGCGTTCAGACCCAACCGTGTTTTTGCGCGGGGCCAACAGATTGTCCGGGATTATAAATTAGGGGATAACTTACATAAGAAAGTGCTGAACGCACAAAAATATGCCCAGTCATTATGGGACGCGATCGGAAAGGATGGATCATGATATGGATCTAAAAACGAATTTTGACGGTCTTTCATTCACCAACCCCCTCATGCCGGCAGCAGGCCCTTTGAACGGCGATCTGAACAAACTACGCTTTCTCAAAAACCAAGGTTGCGGAGGCATTGTCACCAAAACGATATCAACCAAAGAGCCGCATATACCGAAACCCTGCATATTCGGTGAGAAGAACAGAATCATGAACAGCGAATTATGGAGTGAGCACCCGAAAGAAAGGTGGATTGAGGAATATCTGCCTGCGTTTGTCAAGGATAAGGATCGTCCTTTGATTGTGAGTGTGGGTTACAGCAAAGAGGACATGGAAACTTTGATTCCCGCCCTGAATGACTTCGCGGATGCTTTTGAGGTCTCAACCCATTACGTGGGAAAGGATTTATCCATCATCGAAGACACCGTCAAGACAATCCGGAACATGACCGATAAACCGATTTACATGAAAATAAGCCCGCATATACCGGATGTCGAAGGATTTGCAAAAGCAATCAAAAAAGCCGGCGCCAACGGTGTCGTCGCCATCAATTCCCTGGGACCGACCATGAACATCGACATCGATCGCCGATCGATAACCTATGGCAATGACAAAGGATTTGTGTGGACCAGCGGCCCCGCCATCAAGCCCCTTGCGCTGGCGACCGTGTATAAAATCAAACAGGCGGAACCCGATCTGACCGTCATCGGCGTCGGCGGCATAGCCACGGCGGACGATGTGATTGAGTTCATGTTGGCCGGCGCGGATGCTGTCCAAATGCTTTCCGCCGCTTTGTTAAAAGGAAAAACGCTTTATTCAGGCATCATCGATGACCTTCCGGAGGCATTGGAAAAACACGGGTTCACCTCCATCGAGGATGTGCGTAAAACAGCTTTGAAAAACACCGTGCATTATGATGCGTCCTTGCCTGAGCTTGCTGAGGATAAATGCGTCGAATGCATGCTATGCGAAAAGATATGTCCATATTTTGCGATTGAATACAAAGATAAAATCACCTTTTCGGATACGGATTGT
>JAGYMP010000062.1 GCA_018400565.1 Bacilli bacterium
GAAATGCACAGAATGCGGTGAAATCAATTACCGGACTTCAAAAGAGAAAGCTAACACGTCCGGACGATTGGAAGTTAAGAAATACTGTCCCCGCTGCAAAAAACATACAAAGCACAAAGAAACGAAATAAATCAATGACGAAAGCGAAACCCAAGACGGTTTCGTTTTTTTATTTGTGGTCATTGACACACCCAAAACAAATCGGTCGGATTGCTGAAAACGAATCACCGAAAAACTCTTTGCATGATATAATGGATATGTATGGAGGAGAGGTGAGGCCAGGTGATGTTAATTGAAGCATTGGAAGAAGCGTTGGAAGAAAGAAATGGAGACAAAGCGCTTAAAACCGGTTACGTGCGTAAAATCGCCGCGAACCTTCACCGCCGTTTTTCCGACGTCCCCAAAAAAGCCTTGTTTAAACAATGTGAGACATTGCTCAAAAAGGATGCATTCGTCCAGACAATCGTCGCTTATGATCTTGTGTATAGGCGCAAAGAATCGTTTGATGCAAGCGATTTCGATTTATTTGAGACCTGGGTATATGATTACACAACCGACTGGGGCGATGTCGATGATTTCGGGACGCATGCGCTCGGTCACGCGCTTATGATGTTCCCGGAGAAGTTCGACCGGCTTTTCGCATGGGCGAGAAGCAAACGGTTCCCTGTCCGCCGGATGGCGGCCGTGGTTCTCATCCCGGCAATCCGCAAGAATCGCTTGGAAGTCTTCGATCCCTTTCAGGTCGCGGATATTTTGATGGATGATGCCCATGATCTCGTCCAAAAAGGCTACGGGTGGATGTTAAAGGAGTTATCCGTTCAACAACCCCACCGTGTGGAGGATTATCTCAGAAACAACGTCACACGCATGCCGCGCACCGCATTCCGTTATGCGTTGGAAAAATTTCCGAAAGAGACAAAGGATGCCCTGATGGCACTTGCTTATAAACCATGAACATCGATCGGCCAACCCCCGTATGGGAACTGGCCGATTTTTGCTTGAAAGTGATGACAACCACATGATCGATCCCTGTGTCATTTTTTTGAATAACAAAAAATGCCCCTTTTTGGAGGGTTATCCTTGCTTAAACGAAAATATGTCTAGACAACCTCTTGATATCGCTTACAATGTAATGCTATAAT
>JAGYMP010000063.1 GCA_018400565.1 Bacilli bacterium
TTCAAATTCGATGTTCGTCACCTGATGATCGACGACATCATTGTCACACGCATACACACAACGTCCGTAAGGTCCTTTTTTCAATGCTTCCATGATGGCTTCTTCGGTCATTTGGTTGGATACAGCAAATTTAAACCATATTGGCCCTTCTTTGTATACACGCGGAGCGAAATACGGGCAGGTTTTTTCGTGTGGGCAACCTTCCGTGCAATAATCCGGTGCACCTTCGGGCTGATTCTCCCTTTTGAAATACGAGAGCGAACCAAACGATGAAACGCTTTTGACAGGTTCATCCGCAAACCATAGCAGCAAGTCCAGATCGTGACAAGACTTGGCCAAAATCATCGGACTCGCCTCATCGCGGCGATGCCATTTCCCTCGCACGTAACTGTGGGCGGCATGCCAATATCCGACATTCTCATTATGCTGGATGCTGATGAGATCACCGATGGAACCGTCGTCGATCAGGGATTTTATTTTGGAAAAAAAATCAGTGTAGCGCAACACATGGGCGATCATCATCAGACGGTCGTGTTTGTCCGCCAGGGCTTTGATCGCCAGAACATCAGATGGTGTCGTCGCAATCGGCTTCTCCAAAAAGATATGGTAATCCTTGTTTAATGCTTTGATTGCGGGATCGAGGTGCATGTCATCCTGCGTACAGATGAAACACACATCCGCAAAACGTTCCTTCTCAAGGATATCGCGGTAATCCGTGTATTGTCTTTCCTCCGGGATGCCATGTTGCATCGCAAAATACATCCGTCTTTCCTTATCCGGGTCGGCAACGCCGACAAATGATAGATCTTCGGGATGGTTTTTGGCATATTCCCCGTAAACACCGATGCCTCTTGCTCCTGCTCCGATCATGATGGCTTTGATCACAAAAATCACGTCCTTTCGTTTCCATTGTATCACAGCCATAAAAAAACCGGACGATATTTTCGTCCGGTTAGGCTGATTTAAGGGGTGATGCGGTTAGGCCCGCGGTAAAGGTAAGTCACATCACGGATGCTGTCCGTGTCGAACAACTTCATCATGAAACGGGT
>JAGYMP010000064.1 GCA_018400565.1 Bacilli bacterium
TTAAGATTACTTTCTTTTTTTATAGTGTCTGCTTTAAAGGTATCATATCACACTGTCTCCGGGGATTTCTTTATTCTTTCCATGTCCCTTTTGTCTGATTGCGGAACCTGTGGCATATTTTCTTAAACTTTTTGCGGTAAGACAAAGCATCTTTGTAACGGCTGTTGTGTTGCAGAATATCAATGATGGTTTCAATCACTTGCTCGATCGCATCCACATCACCTGAATCGACGGCTTTCGGTAACACCTGTTTTGCCAAAAATTCTTTATACTCCATGCTGTGTTTGTCTTGTGCAAGTTCAATCATCCGCACAAAATCAATCGTGCTTTCATGCTTGGCCTGATGTGTCTTCAACTCAGCGATGGTATCATCGAATGTTTCTTGATTGTCATCGTTATATACTTCAGCCAATTTACAAAGCGCCAGTCCGCGATATGGATTGTCTTTGCCAATCTTCTTTAAGTATTTTTCCGGCGTCTCGCTGAAGGAAGCAAGCTTAAATAGATATTTAGCTTTGCTGACGGGCATGAGATAGTCGACATCACGATCATCCACCATGGATTCATGAAACGTGCCCTCATCGATCTTTTGCATTTTCCGAACAATCATCAGCTGCATCAGACGTGTGGTGTTGAACGTTTGTGTGAAATCTGCGATACACGTCTGATATCCGCCAAACACCTGTTCATACATGCGGATGTTTTTATAAATCAAAACGCCGGCAAACGCAAACATCACGCGTATCTGATTTGTCATCATTAAACGTTGCGAAGCAATTTCCAGAATCGTTCTCGCCCGTTCGACCTCTCCGACTCCGTGGTTGTAAAAACAAGCAAAAAGCAGAAAAACCGCAAATCCATAATCCTCAAGTGATGAAAGATAACGAAAGAGATTGTTGTAATAATCCCTTGCCGTCTCATAATCCTCTATCATCACGTAATAACCGAAACGCGTCAACTCCAATAAGATTGCAAACTCGTATTTGTCAATTTCATTGATGATCGATAGGTAACCCTCATCATCACTCCGATAAAAGCAATCCATTGCTTTTTCCAAATAATCCAGCGCTTCCCGCGGGAAACTCACGTCCGACGGTTCAAGGTCAACCCGTTCCATCAACATCATCAATTGTTCCCAGCCGGGTAATGCTCGATTGTTCTCCAGTTTGGAGATATACGTGTTTGAGCATATCCCGATTGCCAGTTCCAATTGCGACATGTTCAGTTTCAGACGATGTTTTTTGATCAGCGCCCCCAAAGCTTTGAGATAAAACTCCTCTTTGGCCTTCCTTCGTTTCTCCGTGCATAAATATAATTCCATATTTAAATTCGCTCCTTTCATAGCGTTGTTGTGTTGGAATTATATCCCCTTCAGTTTATGTTTCCTCTCAGTGTGAATTATTACCATTCACTATTAAATCATCAAAACCACATTTTTTCAATAGAAAATAATGTGATAAAATCTCCAGCCGACAAAACTTAACCATTTTTCTTCAATATCTTGTTGTTTTGTCATTAAAAAAACCCGCTCATTTCTGAGTGGGTTTCTTATCCAAAACAGGAGATTCACACCGGTCCAACAAAGGACACGTTTGGCAATTCGGCGTTCTTGCGGTACAAAAATAGCGACCGAAAAAGATGAATTTATGATGGAGATCAATCCATATGTCTTCAGGGTAAACAGCCTTTAATTTGGCCTCAATCTGCTTGGGTGAGTCACTCTTGCCGGCGAGTCCCAAACGCTTGGACACCCTTGCTACGTGGGTGTCCACCGCAACTCTCGGTTTGTGGTGCCATTCAGCCAGGAAAACATTGGCGGTTTTCCGTCCGACACCGGGCAAACGTTCTAATTCTTTTTGTGAATCGGGTATAATTTTGTCAAATTCTTTAATGATCATTTCCGAGGCTTTGCTTATGTTTCGTGCTTTGTTGCGAAAAAGCCCCAAATGACGGAGAGAATCCTCCAAATCAGTTTGTTTTGCGTTGGCAAAATCTTCAATTGTGGGATATGTTTCAAACAATTCGGGCGTAACACGGTTGACTGCTTCATCCGTCGTCTGTGCACTCAACATGACCGCAATCAACAATTCATGTTCCTTTTGGTACTTAAGTTCACACCGGGCGTGGGGGTACATCGTTCGAATAGTTTCATAAAGATACATGGCTTGTTTAGTCGTCATCGTCGTCAAACGAAGCAAAAAAGGCCTTGAGCGCTTCGGATTTTTCCGGGCGGTAGACCGTTTCCTCTTCTTTTTTCTCCTCCCTGTCCCATGCCAACAGCAGCGAGTCCACATAACTCATCGTGAAATTGTTGCCTTTGGCGGCATCCAAAAGAGCGTGTTTGATTGTTTCTTTGTCATACCCATCCTCATTAAGCCATTTCTCAATCATCTGAGCTTCAAGGGGTGTCAATTGTTTTTTCATGTGTGTTTCGACGAGATGGACGATTTCGTCTTCTTCCGACGCATAAGCACCTTCATCGGAAAGAAAATCCTCCTGGATCTTCTTTTCATAATGTGTAATGATTTTTTCGATTGTGTTGTCAAGATGAAAGATCTCTGTTTCTTTGCCTTTGTCGTTTTTCCTGACTTGGATGGTAATGTAATTTTTTTTGATTAACCCGTCTAGGATATCAAGTAATTTATCTTTTTCCATGGCGACTTTATCGGCAATCTTTGATGCACTCAAAAATGACTCACCCCGTTTGATCTGTTTGGCGAGTTCAGACAGGACGATTGCTTCGCTCTCGGAAAGACCGATCTTTTTATAGTGAGCGATAACGAGCTTTCCCAAATCGAGCATATCATCCTCAATCAATTTTTTGACAAGCAGCACACTCATGCTGATTCCGCCTTTTGATCGGATTTGGCTTGGACCATTTTTTCAAGAGCATACTTGGCCGCATTTTGTTCTGCTTCCTTTTTGGACTTGCCACGTCCCTCACCCATGAGGATCGCTTCATCCATCATCACGCGTGCCACGAATTCACGGTCATGTGCCGGACCGATTTCTTCGATGATTTCATATTGCAGTGTCCGTTTATCGGATTGGACCATTTCCTGAAGCCGGCTTTTATAGTCGTCGTCATCTTCATTCATCGTTTCTTTGATCATCGGAAACACGATTTTTTCCAAAATCTTATAGGTTTCTTTGAACCCTTTGTCCAAAAAAACAGCCCCGAGCAAGGCCTCAAACGCATCGGCTAAAAGAGCCGGGCGGCTTCGACCGCCGCTTTTGTCTTCCCCGTTGCCCAAAAGCAGATACGATCCCAGATCGAACTTTTGCGCATAAAGGGCCAGGCTTGATTCGCAGACATCCTGTGCCCGCTTTTTTGTGAGAACGCCTTCCGGTTCGTCCAAGTGCTCAAAAAGGTATTTGCTGACGGCAAGGTCGAGAACCGCATCCCCGATGAACTCCAAACGCTCGTTACTTATGGTCTTATGTTCATTCGCATAGGATGAATGTGTGAGTGCACGGATTAATAATTCTTTGTCATTGAAGGAAAGGTTGAAATAATCTTCCAATTGTTCCGGTTTCTTCTCATTCATTGGCGATCCGCATCCCTTTCCCTGTCGATGATGGCCTTAACTTTCGGGAAAACCTCGCGTTCGACGACTTTCTTTCCTTGACGGATGCCGTTATAAAATCCATACGCTTTGGAAGCTCCCTGCGCTTTGATCAACGGAGCACTCAGACCATAAATCAACGCCCCGCCGATTTCTTCGGCTGATAATCCTTTTTTGAAAGCTTTCAGACGACCGCTTGCAAAAAGCGCACCGAGTTTGCCCGGCAATGTCGACATCAGTTCGTTTTTCAACATGGTTCCGATTCCTTTGGCTGTTCCTTCAACCGTCTTCATGACGATGTTGGCCGTAAACCCGTCACTGATCAAAATATCACAGGGCGGATCCAAGATGGCTTTCGGTTCCACGTTTCCGATGAATTCAAATAACTCCGTGTTTGCAAACAAATTATATACCTCTTGATCGAGAGGACGGCCTTTGCCGGGTTCGGTGCCGATATTGATGAGTCCTACCTGCGGATGTTCTCTATGCAGGATCTCCCGGGCATAAATTGCCGCAAAATACGCTTGCTGCAACATGTGTTCCGGCCTTATTTCCACATTCGCCCCGGCATCCAGCAAAATCGTGTTTTGTCTGGAAATCGACGGAATAAG
>JAGYMP010000065.1 GCA_018400565.1 Bacilli bacterium
GAACCAAACAACACGTCCCTGTATGTCGGATCTTCTGTTTTTCCGTCAATATAACCGGAAGTTGTTTTTGTGACGCCCTTTAATTTTGAAAAGAAATGATCGACTCCCCAGAAGCAGCCTCCGGCCAGAATGATAGTTTTCATGATAATTCCTCCGTCCATTGATTGATTACATATGATGCCATGTATAGTCCTGCGGTTGAAGGGACGAATGCATTCGATCCCAGCTTGATTACCTGTTCGAGCGGTTTCATCGGTTTCTCGGTTGAAAACACCACGGGGATATCCAAAGACACGTCCTCTTTTCTCAGCCGCCGCCTGATCGTCCTTGCCAGCGGGCAGACACTTGTGTCTTTCAGATATGCCATCCGGATTTTTTCGGGATGCATCTTGTTGGCGAAACCCATCGAACTGATGATCGGAACCCCGTGAAGTCGATACATTTTCAGTAAGTGCACCTTTGCATTTACATCATCGATTGCATCAATGACAAAATCAACGTCAAGGTCAGCAAAATATGTCTCCGTTTGATGGGAATATGCATGTGTGTGGATATGAACCTCACATGAAGGATTAATGTCATGGATCCTTTGTGCGAACACATCCGTTTTCATTAAACCAATCGTGGATGTGAGTGCGATGATCTGGCGATTGATGTTTGATGGTTCGATACGATCAAAATCAACAAGATGCACGGTTCCGACACCGCTTCTGACGAGTGCCTCACATGCATATCCCCCGACACCGCCGAGTCCATAAACAATCACCGTCTTTTTTTTGATAGCTGATAATGTTGTTTTTCCGATTAAAGACTCAAGTTTCTGAAAACTCATGTTCGCCTCCTAACAATAAAGGCTGCATGGCAGCCATCATTGTTTTTTCATATAATCGTATTTGAAAAATCTTCTGCCCAGAAAAATGAGCACATAAACCAAAAGCGCGAGTAATATCGACAACACATTCGCGATGTATTGCCGGTTTCCGTCCAGATAATCATATAAGACGACAATGCCCAATAACCCGAACCCGGCGACAAACAGCAAATAAACAAATTCCGGGATATATGCGGGTTTCACTTTGCGTCTGAGATGATCTTTTCTCAAAGCGAGCACCAATGTTCCCACGGCGGTCAAAAAGAAGTTCGCCACCAACACCCAAAACATGAACCGATCGATGTTGACAACCTCATCAATCTCAAACACATAGGTGATGACAAGCACAATCGGCAGGAGCATAATCATCGTGCCATAGAACAAAATCACGTCAATCTCAAACTGAGAATAGATCGGTTCTTTGTCACGTTTTCTCATGGCTGACCTCTTTTTTCACATTGAGGCGGTCATCGTTTAATTCCTGCTTCCGTTCTTTATAGAAATTATAAAACACCCGGATCGATGCTGCGATCGGCGATGCGAAGATAACACCGAGTGCACCGAAAAGCGAACCGAAAAAGAGAATGGATGAAATAATCACAAGCGGATGAATCGATAATTGATGGGCCATAATGATCGGTTGGAAGATATTACCTTCGATAAACTGCAAGATGACATTCACAACCAATACAATCAACGGTCCCGGTCCGCTTGATGCGATAAATGTATAGATGATCGGAGGTACTGCGGCAAGAATGGTCCCGAAATAAGGGATGATATTCGTCACGCCGACCAATACCCCGAACACAAAGAAGTATTTCAAACCGATGAGTTTATAGACAATGGTGGCGACTGTCCCGATTGCCAGCATCAACAAAAGCTGTCCGCGCAAATAGGCACCGACGGTCTGATTGAGACGCGATCCCAAATCAGCAACGCTTTTTTCATGTTTTTTCGGAATGATTGAGCGAATGCGTTCGCCGATCATTTCATAATCCAACAAATAATAAATAAGCATGATCGGTAAAATAGCAAAGGCCGTCACAAGGGGTATCAATGAATTGCCGAGATTGGCGATCATCGAGGGAATAAACTCGTCCAATGTGTTTTGGATCAAATTTGTCTCATTCAGATACGCGTAAATCCGATCATAAATCTCGACACCGAAAATAAAGTCGTCCCGGAGATCGACGGTCAGATAGTCGATAATGGTCTGAAAATCATTGTTGAAAAAATTCGTGATTTCCTGAATAATAATCGGTGTGATGAAATAGAAAAACGCAAACACCAACCCCAAACTCAAAATAAACACGAGAGCAAGTGAGAACCCGCGTGGTCCGATGCCTTTTTGTTCCAGATAGCGAATCAACGGAAACATGAGCAGGGATATCAGATAAGCCAATGCCACGGGGACTATGACTGCGCGTATGGCCTGTACAATCCATGTCCAGAGATCGGTAAACTGAATCGCCATGAGTAAAATGGCCAAACCCAAAAGGGCGATGACCATGAATTTGATGATACGATTCAATTTTTCATCTGAAATCGATTTTTTCTTCACAGGATCCCTCCCAATAATTTATTATATCACAAGGTATTCAAAATGAACACCTGTATTCATACGATAAATCAGGCATTTTCCGCAAATAATGAAACAAGTCTCGTCTTTAAATCATCCAGCCTAACCGATTCTTGATCACCGGTCGTGGCATTTTTGATATTAATGGTTCCGGAAGATAATTCATCATCGCCGAATATCAAATAATAAGCAGGATTGTTGCGCTCGGCTTGTTTGAATTGAGCTTTGAGCGATCGGTTGAAAAAGTCATAATCGACGCTCCAACCCTCATCACGCAAAAATTTGACAATGGACATTGCTTTATGATTGACGTTTTTCCCCATCGCGATGAAGAAAAGATCGACACCTTCTTCTTCAGCAACGATCTCATCCGGTATCGTCAGCAACAACCGTTCCAATCCGAATGCGAATCCCACCGCCGGAAAATCCGGTCCGTTTAATGACTTGACGAGATGATTGTATCGTCCGCCCGCACATACGACGGATTGGGCGCCGAGTGACTTATGGTCGGCTTCAAGCTCGAAAACGGTGTGTGTGTAATAATCAAGTCCTCTCACGAGACGATCGTCAATCACGTAGTCGATACCCATGGCATCAAGATATCCGAGCACGTCCTCAAAATGCATTTTGTCATTATCGGATAACCAATCAAGCGGTTTCGGAGCATCTTTAAGCACAGGATTGTCCTTATCGACCTTGCAATCAAGGATACGGAGTGGGTTATCTTCAAACCGGCGTTGACAATCCTCGCATAACATATTGATGTTCGGCTCTAAATATGCTCTCAATTGATCACGATAGTGCGTCTTGCTTTCACCGTCTCCGAGTGAATTGATGTGGACGGTGACATCCTCCATGCCGATCTCATGCAAAAAATCTAACGCATATGCGATGGTTTCCGCATCGGCCAAAGGTGTTTTCGATCCGAGTGTTTCAGCTCCGAATTGGTGAAACTGACGCTGTCGCCCTTTTTGCGGGCGTTCATAGCGGAACATCGGACCGACATAATAATATTTAAGAGGAAGATTGGACTCGGCATAGAGTTTATGTTCAATGACGCTGCGAACGACACTTGCGGTTCCCTCGGGTCTGAGCGTAATTGAACGCCCTTTGCGATCGCTGAAGTTATATGTCTCTTTCGTGACGATATCCGATGTCTCACCCACTGAACGATGAAATAAATCGCTCGACTCAAAAATCGGCGTGCGGATCTCTTTGAAATTGTAGCGTGCTGAGACCTTGCGGATCGCGGTTTCCAATAGATGCCATTTTTTGCTTTCATCCGGCAAGATATCATATGTCCCTTTGCTTTTTGTAATCATGTCTTTGCTCCTTCAAAAAAAGTCGTCCCCATGACAAGGACGACACCTCTTATCCGAGGATTTAAGTCATTCGAAATATTTGTCACTGACGTGTTTCGTGACGTATTCGACCAAGTCGGACACATCATTCATGTCGGTAGCAGCCTCATCGGAAATTGTCACCAGAAATTCACTTTCAATTTGATTGAAAAGTTCCAATGCGTCAAGTGAATCGGCACCGAAATCTTCGGAAAGACCGGCATCCATTGTGATTTTCTCAGCTTTGACACCGAGCTCTTCGACGATCATTTCTTTGATTTTGTCAAATACTTTTTGTTTTTTGTCCATCATAAGCCTCCAAAAGCGTTATTTTTATCTAAATCCATTATATATAATTTTAGGGACAGAGTCAAATACTCACTGAAAAACGGTTAAAATTCATCGCTATCCATCATGATTGTCACAGGACCGTCATTAATCGAACTCACGTCCATATGGGCACCAAATCTTCCTTTACTGACCTTCAGATGATAATCCCTTTCAAGGCATTCATTGAAAAAGTGATAAAGATGGTTGGCTTCTTCTTTGTCCATGGCTCCGAAAAAGGATGGCCGGTTGCCTCTGGAAAGATCCGCATACAACGTGAATTGCGGCACCGTGAGCACTTCCCCACCTCTTGTTTGTATATCAAGATTCATTTTGCCTGCATCGTCTTCAAAAATTCTCAGGCGGGATATTTTCCGCGCCATTTTTTTTGCGATTGTCTCATCATCACCGTCTGTGAAGCCGATTAACACCAACAATCCGGATTTAATTTCGCCAGCTGTCTCTGAATCTATTGTTACGCTGGCTTGTGTTACCCTAGTGACGATTGCTCTCATTGTGTCATCCTTTCAATCGAATAAATGCCTTGAATGTTTTGAATGGATTGAATCACATCTTCCAATTCCAAAACATTCTGGACGGTGATTTTAAGGCGGATGATCCCTTCGTCGATTTGGTTTGTCTGAGCTGTGACTTGTTGCACTTTAGCTTTTGCCGATGTGGCAGCATTGATAATCTCGGCAAGAATGTTATCACGGTTTTGAACGATGATTTTCAACATCGTTGTATATTTGACGTCTTCATTGGATCCCCAATAAACATCAATCAATCGTTCCTCATCAAAATGCTCAACATTCTTGCAGTCTTTGCGATGAACGACAATACCCGCACTCTTTTTGACATAACCGATGATGTCATCGCCTTTGACGGGTGAACAGCAATTGGCCAACTTCACCGAGGGGTTGTCCAATCCATCGACAATGATATTCACATCGGAGTGTAATGTCCGCAACCGGTTTTGTTTTTGACGCTCATCTTTGTTGATGCGTTCGATCAATTCTTCCTCGGTCAGATTGCTTTTCCCCACAATGACATTCACTGCGGAAATCGGTGATATGATATTTTTACCGATTTCATAATAAAGATCCTCGGCGGATTTGACACCTTTGTTTTCAAAAAGATCCTTGCACATCTCATCCGTGATTTCGACCGTTTCTCCGCGTTTTTCAAGTTCTCTTTCAAATTCCTCACGGCCTGTGGCCACCAGGGATTCCCTGCGTTGCCGGTTGAGAAAATGTTTGATCTTGCTCCGGGCATTTGATGTTTTGGCGATTTTGAGCCAATTATCATTCGGTCCCACAGCATTTTTTGAGGTTTTTATTTCCACGACATCGCCCGTTTTCAATTTATAATCGAGCGGTCGGATCTTACCGTTGACAATCGCGCCGACCGTTTTTTCACCGACTTTGGTGTGGATGCGAAATGCAAAGTCAATGGGTGTCGATCCGTTCGCCAAATCGATGATGTCACCATCAGGCGTGAACACATACACATTTGCATTCAAAATGTCATCCGTGAATATACTGAGGATTTCCTCATCAGAATCGGATTCTTCGGTGTACCGGATCAACTCCGAATACCATCTTAATTTAGATGAGACGATATTTTCAATGTTTTTCTTGCTTTGTGAACTGCTTTGCGTTTCTTTGTATGCCCAATGAGCCGCAACACCTTTTTCGGCAATCTCATCCATTTCTTTCGTGCGGATCTGTATCTCATAAATCTTCCCTTTGTTCACAACCGTGGTGTGGAGGGATTGATACATGTTTGGTTTGGGCATGGCGATGTAATCCTTGAATCGTCCCGGAACAGGAATGAATTTTGAATGGACGATGCCAATCGCGCGATAACAGTCACTGACCGTGTCAACAATGATGCGCAGAGCCAAAAGGTCATTGATTTCTTCGAAGTCGAGATGTTTGGTTTCCATTTTGCGATGAACACTGTGAATGTTTTTAATTCTTCCGCTGATCTCAAAATCAAAACCCTCTTTTTCCAGAAGATCGGTCAATAATTGCTCCATTTCTTTGATATCGCCTTCGCGGTGTCCTTTTTTATCTTTGATCATTTGTGCGATTTCTTGATATTCACGGGGATAGAGATATTTGAACGATAAATCTTCAAGTTCGGCCTTGAGACGATACATGCCGAGCCGGTGCGCAATCGGAGCAAAGATATCCAATGTTTCACGACTGATGCGTATCTGTTTCTTTTGGTCAAGATGTGACAGTGTGCGCATGTTGTTCAGACGGTCGGCCAGTTTAACGAAAATCACACGGATGTCCCGGGCCATGGCCAAAATCATTTTTTGGTGATTTTTGACCTGTTGGGTCTGCTTTGAGCCTTTGTAATGCAACAATTGCAATTTCGTCAAACCTTCAACAATATCTGCGACTTCTTCGCCGAACAATGATTTTATTTCTTTATATTCGGTTGGCGTGTCTTCAATGATATCATGCAATAGACCAGCTGCGATCGTATACGGATCAACACGGTATTTCGCCAGCGTAACAGCAACATCCACGGGATGGACGATATACGGCCGTCCGGATTTTCTGAGCTGTCCGTCATGTTTATCGTAAGCATAGTCAAAAGCGCGCCTGATGAAATCCAGGTGCTCTTTTTTGGACAGATACGGCGCTATGGCCTCTTTTATTGGAAGATATGCTTCGTCTCTACCCATGAAAACCCTCCGAGTGCGTTAATATTTCAGCAAACTTTTATACGGATATCCTTTGATGTTTTCTTTGCCGTTTAAGCCTGTCAGTTCAATCAAAAATGCCAATCCGACGACCTCAGCTCCGGCACGTTCGACAAGGTCGATTGATGCTTTCACGGTACCGCCCGTGGCAAGTAAATCATCGATGATGATGACTTTATCCGCTTTGCCTATATCGTCTTTATGAATACACAGTTTGTTTGTGCCGTATTCAAGATCGTATTCGATCTCAAGCGTTTCGCGCGGCAGTTTTCCGGGTTTACGAACCGGAACGAATCCAAGTTTCGTTGCATAAGCGACGGATGCACCAAAAATAAAGCCTCGGGCATCGGGACCGATAATTTTGTTCGCGTGTATTTCTTTTGCGTACTCGGCCATGTCATCAACTGCGGAATGAAAGGCTTCCTCATCATCGAGCAAAGGGGTTATGTCCTTAAACTGAATGCCGTCAACGGGGAAATCCGGAACATTTGTGATAAATGATTTGTAATTCATGTTTTTTCCTCCAATAATGTTTTGAAATATGCAACCAAGTCATCCTTCGGAGCTTTGTCATACCACACGACAAACTTGGTCAATGCTTTAAGTTGTTTGTAGCGTTTCGACGTTGTCAATGATTTCTTTTCGGGCTGTTCTCTGAGATGCCAACCGTTGTTAACGGATTCAATAAAATTCAACTCTTTAAAAACACGAATGATTTCCTTGGCCAGCCAGATATGTTCTTTCAAAGACTGAGACAACTTCTTTGCTGTCATTGATTGGTCCTTGAACAACGTGTACGCCCGTGCAAAAAGATCCTTATCTTTGATCCTGTGCAAATGAAATTGGTTGGTGTTGGGCACAAAACAAATCGTTTGTGGCAAATGATCGTTCATTCGTTCAACAAAATCATC
>JAGYMP010000066.1 GCA_018400565.1 Bacilli bacterium
CGAACCCCCGACCGACGGCTTAGAAGGCCGTTGCTCTATCCAACTGAGCTACCGAGTCACGCATATCATATTATAATACGACCCGGCCAATTTGTAAAGAAAATCATCCGAAAATTACGAGAACCCGATCATAACGATATTTTCGATTGACTTTACGATTCACACCTTTTATAATAAATGTGAGGTGTTTTCCGAATGAAAAAATATCTGGTTTTGATTTTATTGCTACCGATGCTTTTATTCGGTTGTCAAAATGAAGATTTGATGACGTTGCCGCGTTCATACGGTAACGGCAGGACTCATGCCGTCGATGTAAACGACATTCAGACTGCACTCGATGAAAAAAGGGATATGGTATTATACATCGGTTCTGAGATGTGTCAGACATGTATCGAGTTCAAGGATGATTTGAACACACTTGTTCTGGAGAAGGATCTTCTCGTTCACATCATCGAAGATATAAAAGCCTTTCCGCCTGAGAATGAATATATACCCTATGATGTCGTCCCCACATTGGTATTCATCCATGAGGGTGAGATTATCAAAAAAATCGATTACAACTCGCACAAAGATGTCTTCACCGACTATGATTCTCTAATTCGTTACATCAATAAACATTTCTCATAAAAAACACCGTTCATAACGACTGATTTTAATTGATATCGATTAAGATCAAAATAAAAACCCCAGATTCTGGGGTTTTTTATATAATCTTTCCGTTGAGATTGTTTTTTCGCGTTTTTTTGGATGCTTTTTCTTGGATGTCTTCAACGATTTCATCCGGTACAAATGGAGACACATCACCGTTAAACAAAGCCAGTTCGCGGACCGATGATGATGACAGATAGGAATACTTGCTGTCGGTCATCAAAAACACGGTATCGATGTCTTCGTTGATCTGTCGGTTGAAGTTTGTCAGCTGGAACTCATAATCGTAATCTGTAACCGCCCGTAAGCCACGCAATACATGGGAAGCACCAAGTTTTTGACAATGTTCGACCGTCAGAATATCGGATTTGATGACTTCAATGTTCTCCACATCCGCAAGGACTCGGTTAACTTGGTCGAACCGTTCTTTTGCTGTAAACAACGGTTTTTTCGACGGGTTAAGCGAAACAGCCACATAGAGTTTATCAAACAACTTCGCCCCCCGGTGGATGATATCCAAATGACCATATGTGATCGGATCAAACGTGCCGGGATAATAACCTATTTTCATAAAAGTGCCTCCTTTTTGAAAAGAGAAAATTTCGTGATGCCGCTTTCGATTTCACGCAATAATAACAATTTATCTGATACATCATTAACCGTCGTGTTTTTATCACTTTCAATCACCAAAATGCCTCGTTCGGACAATAAATCCCTTCCGGCAACCATGCGTACAATATCCGAATGGATATTATATGCATAAGGTGGATCGGCGAAAATCAAATCAAAGGGACCTTCGGTGGTCGAACGTAAATAAGCGATGCAATCGCGATGATAAATTTGAAAATCATCTGTGTCAATATGAACTTTCCTGCAGTTTTTATCAATGGTTTTGACAGCCGTGTGCATATTATCGACGAACACACATCTGCTCATTCCCCTGCTAAGCGCTTCGATGCCGATGGCACCGCTTCCCGCATACAGATCGAGCATCTTTCCGCCGTCAAAAAATTGTCCCAGGACATTATAGATCATTTCTTTATTTTTATCGGTGGTCGGTCGGGTGTTGGCCGTGGGGACTTCTTTGATACGATGCCCTTTATACCGGCCGGCAATAATACGTAACATATTTATCCTTACCCGTACGTGATGGTTTCCACGGTTTCAGCATCTAATTCTTGAATCATTTGTGTGACCAGACGCACCGTGTTGTCATAATCGTCTTGATGGATCACCGATGTGTGCGAATGAAGGTATCGGCAAGGCAAACAAATCGCAATGCTCGGAGAACCGGAACCTGCAATATGAATTTTCCCCGCATCCGTTCCACCGCGTTTAAGATGTGTCAATTGATAGGGAATATCATTTTTTTCAGCAATATCTTCAGCGAACTTCCGAAGACCCACGTGCCCGACCATGGAACTGTCATAGACCATAATGCAGGGGCCCTTGCCCAATTCGGTGTCGTTCGATCCGCCCGGATAATCATGGGCGATCGTGACATCAAGTGCAATACCGATGTCCGGTTCAATCGTGTTTGCAGCGGTTGTCGCACCTCTTAGGCCGACTTCCTCCTGGACGGTGCCGACACCACAATAGGTGTTGGGATGATCGGTGTCTTTCAATTTTTTCATGACATCGACCACAACTGCTGCACCTGCACGGTCATCGAACGCCTTTGCAAGAAGATATTTCGGATTCGCAAGTGGCGTGTATTCAATATATGGTACAATCATGTCACCGGTTTTGACACCTTTTTCTTTGGCTTCTTCTTTATCGTTGACCCCGATGTCAAGGTACATGTCCTTGATTTTAACAACTTTTTTCCGTTCTTCTTTTTCAAGAATATGCGGCGGTTTCGATCCGACGACACCGCGCAGTGTTTTTTTATCATTTGTGATGATCTCGAATTGTTGGCTTAAAACAACATGCCCCCACCATCCGCCGGCGGGTATGAACTTAATGTATCCTTCTTTTGTGATTTCCGAAACGATGAAGCCGATTTCGTCCATATGACCGGCAGCCATGATAATTGGTTCATCACTCGAACCGGTTTTCTTGCCGATGATCGAACCAATATTGTCATAAGAAATTTCGGCGAAATCCTGCATGTGTTTTTTCATGATGTCGCGCACATTTCCTTCATGAGCCGGAATACCTTTTGCCATGGTGAGTTCCTTCAACAAATCTGTCATAAAATCACGTTCCTTTCATCTAAAGAGGGCCAAAGTTAATTATGTTTTTAGCAAAATTTGACAATACAATAAAAAATACACGGACGCTTGGAAATCACTCGAGCAGACAACATCCTACTCCAAAGTGGGTGTCTCTTGTTTTACCTTTAGGATTCCTGATCGAACAGGCTTTCAACACCGGCAAAACCTTGACTCCCTTTCTAACACTGTGCGTCGCGGTTGAGTGATTTCCAACCATCCGTGTACATTTATATTATATGCGTCATAAGTGAAATTGTCAACCGGACAAAGGAAAAAGGCAAGCCAAAAGGCTTGCCTTTGAAATCAGTTATTTGCGCGGATTGTTAATGTTTGCGTGTGCCGCGGCCAAACGTGCGATGGGAACGCGGAAAGGCGAGCATGAGACGTAAGTCAATCCGGCCTTGTGGCAGAAATTGATTGAATCGGGATCGCCACCGTGTTCACCGCAGATACCGAGTTTGATGTCTTTGTTGGTCTTGCGACCTCTCTCAACGGCCATTTGGACCATCTGTCCGACACCTTCCTCATCAATGTGTTGGAAGGGGTCGCTTTCAAAGACACGTTTGTCATAATAGTCATTTAAGAATTTACCGGCGTCATCACGGCTGAAACCGAATGTCATCTGGGTCAGATCGTTTGTGCCGAAACTGAAGAAATCGGCTTCTTTCGCAATCTCATCAGCGGTCAGTGCGGCACGCGGGATCTCAATCATCGTTCCAACACTGTATTTCAGATCGACATCTTCGTTTTTAATGATTTCATCTGCTGTTTCAACAACGATTTTTTTGATGTAACGAAGTTCTCTGATGTCACCCACAAGCGGAATCATGATTTCCGGTTCGACGTCGCCACCGTTTTTGTTGAATTCGATGGCGGCCTCAATGACGGCCTGGGTTTGCATCTTCGCGATTTCCGGATAGGTGATGGAAAGACGGACACCACGGTGACCGAGCATCGGGTTGGTTTCATGCAGACCATCGATTGTGGCTTTCAAGTCATCATATGAAAGATTCATTTCCTTGGCAAGGTCTTCGATGTCTTCTTTGTCAGTCGGCACGAATTCATGCAGCGGCGGATCCAAGTAACGAATCGTCACAGGATAACCCTGCATCGCTTCATAAAGACTGATGAAATCTTCTTTTTGCATCGGCATGAGTTTCGCCAAGGCCGCTTTTCTTTCTTCGACTGTTTTTGAAACGATCATTTCACGCATCGCTTTGATGCGGTTGCCTTCAAAGAACATATGTTCGGTTCTGCAAAGTCCGATCCCTTCGGCGCCGTATTCATAAGCCTTTTTGGCATCCCGTGCGTTATCGGCATTTGTGCGGACGCCAAGGGCACGGTATTTGTCGGCCCATTCCATGAGCGTCGCGAAATCGCCCGATACGACGGCATCGATGGTTTTGATTTTCTCTCCGTAAATCTTACCGGTTGATCCGTTAAGGGA
>JAGYMP010000067.1 GCA_018400565.1 Bacilli bacterium
AGATTTATCTGATGAAAATCGTGGCCATTTCCAAAGCGAAGACGGAAAAAGAGATGCCTCTTGTCATCTACCATACATTGCCAAGAAGTGAGCACATAATCAGACGGCTCAGAGTTTACACGAAACACACTGATTTTCGTCTTGTTTTGAATGAACGGACACTGCCGTACACATTGATTGAACAAAAGAAGAAGGATGTCGGAGTCAAACGCAAAAACCCGTCAAACAGTGAGCGAAAACCATACTATGAGTCACTGATCGCCGTTGAGATCAAGGACTTCGGAGGAATCGGATATCAGACGGTTTATGTTCATGACGGGGTAAAAGGGCACCCACAAACCCTGACAAAGAAGAAGCATTCGATTGAAAACGAACGTTATGCGATCACAGTGGATGACAAAGGGATCCATATCCGCGACAATGAAACAAACCGTACCGTCAACAGCGCGATATATTTTGAAGACTCCGGTGATGAGGGCGACAACTATGACTATTCTTATCCTGAGGACGACCGGATCATCACCCATGATTTATCGGATGCATCGGTTGAATATGCACAACAGACGAACGTCGATGCGAAGATGGCCGTCAAAGGCTCATTCATGATTCCCGCGGGTTTAGAAACCAGACGGGAAGGAAAGACAAACCGACGAATCGATTATCGTTTGACGGTCTCTTTGAAAAAAGGATCACCGATTATCGATGTTCGGGGAAAAATCGACAACAAAGCAAAAAACCACCGGATGAGGCTGGTGTTGAGGGGCGACGGAGAGAATGGCCACTCTTATGCCGGAACACAATACGGTTGCACCAAACGGCCCACGGCACCCGAAGAAATGGATGGATGGCGGGAAAAAGGATACTTCGAGGAACCAAGTCCCCATTATCCTTTGTTGAATTTCGTGGCAACCAGACAGGATGATCACACAACGGCGGCATTCACGCGCAGTGTCAAAGAATATGAGTTCATCGGCCCGGGAAAAGAAGACATCGCCCTCACATTGTTTCGGTCCGTCGGACATTTGGGTCTCCCGGATTTGAATCGTCGGCCGGGAAGACCAAGCGGGCTCGCCAATAAGATCTTTGAAACGCCTGACAGTCAGATGCTGGGAGAACAAACATTCAGAATCGGTCTGGGTTATTATGGTTCATTTGATGAAAACCGTCTTATGGATGATTATGTAAGATATGCCACCGATCTGCTCTACTATCAAAACCAACCCTACAAGAACACGGTGTTCAACATGGCATATTTTCCCACCAATCCGCTTGATCGGACACCGCCGGATGCATATGAATTGCTGAGGTTGGATAAAGGACCGGCCGTGTTCGGAACATTGACAAAAAGCAAACAAAAAGGTTATTTACTGAGAATGTTCAATGCCGGTGATGATCGCATACCGTTTGGAAAAATTCATACAAACACGGATAATCGCCATATGAAAATCGTGGATTTTTTGGAAAATGAAATCAATGGAAGTACGTCGAATTTAAGCTATATGGCACCCGGTCAGATCATGAACGTCCTCATCAGACCGGCAGAAAACAAAACCGACTTTCAGAAGAAGTGAATCATCCGTTTCGTTTTGTGGACCAACGATACCAAAAGCACACGGTTCCGCGTGTGCTTTCGGTTTGTTTTCATATAAGAATCAAGGCGAAGACAAGAGTGTATAAATCAAACAACAAAAGTGTCGATCATTTTTCGACGGGATTCAAATCCCGATCCAACCAGTTTGCATCCTCATCAAGCGGTTGGGTGAAAAACATATTGGCATCTTCCGGATATTTGTTTTGATGGAACTTGAAGAAGAATCGGCTGTCCTTTTTGTCGACGATCTCGATTTTCCCGCGCGGATGGGACATAATGTAGCGGAATCCTTTGGAAAGTCCGTTTAGTTTCTTTCTGGCTTCGTTGATGATGTCAATTCCCTCACTCAGAGATACCTGGAAGTGTGTCGCTCCCTTGACAGGCCGGCATTGAAAAACATAGTAGGGATGAATGCCGACTGACATCAATGTGTTTAACAATTGTGCCATCGTTTCCGGCGAATCATTGATTCCTTTCAACAAAACGGCTTGGTTACGGACCATGCATCCAGTTTTTTTCAAAGCCGTGACAGCCATTTTTGCTTCTTTTGTGATTTCATTGGCATGATTGACCTGCGTGATGATAATGACTTCTTTTTTCATGCTGTATGTTTTCAGAATGTCCAAGAGTTCGTCATCGGCATGGATTCGTTCAGGTTGAACCACAGGTGCCCGGGTGCCGAAACGGATAAAATCAAGATGCTCGATCTCAGAGAGGTTTTTTAAGTATTCCTCAATCATGTCATTGCTCATGGTGAAGGAATCGCCGCCCGTGATCAATACGTTGTTCACTTCTTTGTGTGCCCGTACATAATCAACGGTCGCTTCCATCCGATTCATGATTTCGTCTTTGGAATAACCGACCATTCGCTTTCTGAAACAGTGCCTGCAGTAAACAAAACAAATGTTTGTGCATAATACAAGTGTCGTTGTGTTATATTTGTGTTGGACACCGGGCAGCTTCGTGTTGCTTGATTCACCACTGGTGTCGTAATCCCCGATCGCACTTAATTCATCGATGCTGGGAACGCTCATCTTTTTGACGGGATCCCGTTCATCGTCCCAGTTGATCAAATCATAATATGAACCCGGTATTTGCATTGGGTGTCTCTTCGTGACTTGGTGAAGTTTTTCCTGTGTCTCTTTACTTAGCCGATCATATCCCCGTATATCCTCTATACGGGTGATGACTTTCTTTTGCTTGTTTTTCATATAAACATCCCCTCTGTTTCTAATGTGCTTGTCTTTATTTTACCGTAATCGGACCAAAAAAACAACATGCGCAATCAGACAGATGCCGGGATATGAAATCGGAAATGTCGAAAAGGAATACGTATTTCAATAAAAAACATCGCAAAATACGTTATAATGAATGAGGATTCGGTTTTTGGAGACAATGGATTTGCTAATTTGTGAAATGATGATCTTTGAGGTGGAGAGTTGTGAGAGCGATCAATAAAAAAGTATACTTCGCATTTATATGGCACGGGTTCTTTTTGGCATTGACGATGTCGATGCTTGACTTAAACACGGTTTTTCCCACGCTGATCGACACCCTTCATTCCTCCAAATATGTTTTTGGCGCTCTATATGGCATCATGCTCGGATCTCCGCTTTTGTTCAATATAATTTTCAGCCATTATCTCCGTCGCCACAGAAAAAAGAAGAAATTCCTTTTGCTTGGGATATATATGCGGGGGACGGCCTTTTTGGGCATGGCGACATTGACATATTTCTTTGCGGAATCAAATCCCAACCTTGCGATCGCCGGTTTCTTTTTCTTTGTCTTCATGTTCGGTGTCAGCGCAGGTTTTGCCGGATTAAGCTATTCCGATATCTTGGCGAAGACCGTGCCACGGCGATCCCGACCGTTTATATATACCGTGAAACAATTTTTTGGCTCAACCGCGAGTTTTTTGGGCGGCTTGCTGATCGCATACATATTCACCGAAAACATCGCTTTTCCGATCAATTACACCATCAGCCTTATCACAGGTTTCATCGGTTTGTTCGTTGCATCGCTTGGTTTTTTGTTATTACCCGAACCCGAGGGAGAGAAACCCAAGGATGAGATGCTTTCATTGTGGCATTACATTAAAAACATCCCTGCAGTCATTAAAGAAGATGCGTCCTTCAAGCGGTTTATCATCATTGAGAACCTATCCTCGTTCAGCATCATGATTCTTCCGTTTTATATTATTTTTGCAAGGGATATCCTCGGAGTCGGGGATGCTTTCATTGGCATCTTTCTGGTAATTCAGGTTATGGGAACGATCTTGTCGAATATCGTCTGGGGGTTGATGGGCAAACATTTTTCAGCGAAAACCATCGTGAGATTTTGCATCCTGTTGGGCGGACTGAATCCGATCATTGCGATTGCACTCGGGATGTGGGCACCTCATCTGTTCGGCATTGTTTTCTTTCTCATTGGATTCACGATCAGCGGAAGAAGGGTTGGATTTGAACCCTACCTTTTGGATATAGCACCCAACAAACAACGCGTCGAATATCTCGGCATACGCGGATCGTTGAATATCTTCGTCGTCATACTCCCTTTGTTGGGAGCCGTTTTCATCAATCTGATCGGGTATCATCTGACATTTCTGCTTGTGAGCACTGTGATGATCGGAGCCGCTTTGGCAATGGGAGAATGTTCACTGAAGCCAAAATCCCGAAATGGGGAAATCGACTGAATGCTCTAAAAAAACACCGCTTTTGGGCGGTGTTTTAAAATAGACGTTCAAAGTGACTGATCGTCGATTCCGTCCAAAAAGGTCTGGATGGGATTAATGACGGCTTTGATGGTCCCTTTTTTGAACGGATTATCCAAATCAGCGCTTCTTACGAGGTCAAGGAATGGTTTCGAACCTCCGAGCCGGCAAAGCTTGATATAGCGTTTCAATGCGGCTGCATGATCATCCTGGCCCGCAACGAAAAATTGGAAAGCGAGAACCTGAGCGAGTGTATAATCGATATAGTAAAACGGTGCAGAGAAGATGTGTCCCTGCCGATACCAGAAGGTCCCTTTGTCAAGGAAGGAATCATCCCCGTAGTCCTTATAAGGCATGTATTTTTGTTCGATGCGACGCCAGGTTTGTTTGCGCTCATCCGGTGTCATCCCGGGTTTTTCATAAACCTCATGTTGAAATTCATCGACGGCCACCCCGTAAGGCAAAAATGACAAAGAACTGTCGAGATGATAAAATCTGTATTTTTCGGTGTCTTCCTCAAAAAATTTGTCCATCCACGGCCATGCAAGGAATTCCATGCTCATCGAATGGATCTCGGCCGCTTCCATGGTCGGAAGACGGTATGCAGGGATGTTGTCCCGGGCGGAGAAGATTTGGAATGCATGTCCCGCTTCATGCGTCAGCACCTTCACGTCATGACTTGTCCCGTTGAAATTCGCGAAAATGAAAGGAGAATCATATTTTGGGATGAACGTGGTGTAACCGCCGCCGCGTTTGCCGGGTTTACTCTCCAAATCAAGCAGATTCCTTTCAACCATGAAATCAAAGAATGCTTTGGTTTCATGCGACATTTCCCCGTACATCGTTTTGGCATGATTCAATTGCCAATCCACATCCCCTTTGGGTGTGGGATTGCCTGTTTTGAACGATAAGGCGAGATCGTAGGATTTTGGGTTGTCGATGCCGATACGCCTTGCTTTTCTTTTCACAAGTTTGTCGACGACGGGAACGACATGCTCATATATTTGGTCCCGATAGGTTTTGACGTCATCCGCATCGTAACCGAGGCGGCGCATCCGGTCATAGGCGAGTTGGACAAAGTTCCCATATCCCAGCGTTTCGGCAATCCGGGTTCTGACTTTGACCATTTCGCCGTATATTTCATCAAGTTCCTCTTCGTGATCGGAAAAGAAAGATGACACGGCCAGCTGGGCTTTATGACGCGTGTCGCGATCGGGACTTTGCAGAAACGGACCCATTTGACTCAGGTTACGGGTTTTTCCTTCAAATTCAATCTCGGCACCGGCGAGCAATTTGGAATAACGCGTGGCCAGGCGGTTTTCCTTTTGCATGTCCGGGATGGCTTCCTCAGAAAACGTTTTTTGTTTCAGTTCAGCCTGTTCAAACAAAAGCGAACCGAATTCATCTTCCAGAGCTTCTCGGTTTTTTGATGTCAGCAGTCGTTTTGAAAACAAATTTTCATATGCCTGCAACTTTGGGCCGTTCTCATCAAAGAAATCTTTCTCGTCCTGATAGAAATCATCTTTGGTGTCAAGGCTGTTCCGGATGGATGCCAAAGTGCCCATGCTTGAAATCTCGTCGTTTAATGCGAAAATCCGATTGATTGCAGACGATTCTTCTTCAGCGGGGATGTCGCTTCCGATTTTTTCCAGCAAACGGCTTATTTTTTCTTGGAAAGCTTCAAGGTCAGGCCGTTTGTACTCATAATCTTCAAATTTCATGGTTGTAACACGTCCTTCTTTAGAGATGATAGATACTATTATGATACCATATAATTTATTATTTGCGTATTATGATGCGATTATAATTTTTCATATGTTCTTAATTTCCGGAGTATTTTTTTGGCCGTTTTGACATACCAAGATGCTTGATGTGTTTTTATCGATTGTTCGATCAAGTCATTGTACTGAGGATTTTTTTGTTTCAACAAAAGCGTGAGGGCGTTGCGCATCAGGATGGTTTTGCCGCGCCATGCATAGGCCATGTCACCGTATTTATCATTAAACGCGCTGTTGGACAGTTTGAATAAATCGTCAACGGCAACCTTCTCTTTTCCCGAGGATTTGAATTCCGGATGGGTGAGTTTTCCTTTTTCTTTGTTTTTCGGACAAACAACCTGGCAGACGTCACAACCGAACAGTGAATGGTTGAGTCTGATTTCCCTGTCGGTGAGCGGCTGTTTGCTCTGGTTGAAATGGCTGATGCATCTTTCCTGTTCATAACCTTGTTCGGATAAGGCGTTTGCGGGACAGGCTTTGATACACACCGAACAACCACCGCATCCGTCGTTGACCCCAAGGATATGTTCGCTTTCTAAAGACACATCGACAAAGGCAATGGCCAAAAAGATATACGAGCCGTAAATCTCATTGATGATCAACTGATTTTTACCAAAAAAACCAAGGCCTGCCAAACGCGCGGCAAGGCGTTCATCATGTTGATGGTTATCCACGCCCGCCCAATAAGCATACGGAAGATCTTTCATGACATTGTCGATCCGATTATGGAGGATTAAATGATAATCGTTACCGAATGTATAAAAAGACGGCACAAGATGGGTCTTGGAATGGTTCAGTTCGCGTTTCGGATAAGCGAGCCCCAGGACGACCATTGCCGGATATGGCGGATTCGGGATCGCCTTTTGTGATTTTGCAGCTTCGCTCATGTATCGGTCTGCGCGGATGACCCCGACAAGGTCAAAAGACCGTTCGAATAACTCGGCAAGTGTTTGTCCTTTCATAAGATAAGACACATCCTTTCAAAAGAATGGTGACGAAATTAATCTTAATCTTAGTATACCATGTTTGGGGTTTGATAAAAATGAATCCCCTGAAACACGAAAGAAAAACCGACAAGATCGACAATTTACATTCTTACCGTGAACTCGGATTTAGGATTCACCGGTCTAGCGAACATATGTTTAAAAGCGTTTGGATTGACGCGTCCACATATAGATGCTATGATTTATTTGGTTGCAAAAGCAATCAAACAAAATCACATGGAGGTTTTTAACGTGGTAAAAACATATAAAAGCACTGTGAAAAAATTACCCGACGGCATGCAGGTTGAAGCTGAATCAAGAAGCTTTACCATCAAAATGGACGAACCAAAGTCGATGGGCGGCACAGACACGGCAATGAATCCGATTGAAGCTTCATTGGCGGCTCTCGGAGGATGCCAAGCCATTGTTGCGGCTTCATTTGCAAAAGCAAAAAACATTTCATTCGATGATTTTCACATCGAGGTTGAAGGTGACGTCGATCTTGACGGTTTCGCGGGGCGCTCAGACGTTCGTCCGGGTTTTCTCGAAATTCGGTATAAAATGTATTTCAAAACGAATGAATCACAGGACAAAATGGATGATTTCGCGACATTCATTGAAGAGACATGTCCCGTCTCCGACACCCTGAAGAACGGGACCACATTTGTGAATGTCGGTGTCGTTTTGGAATGATTGACCACAAACAGCCTTGCATAAACAAGGCTGTTTTTTTGGACGCATATGTGAGCCAGCAATGCAAGTCATTGTGGGATGGATTTGTGCGCGCAAGCCAACTCAGATGATGTGGATGTCTCATATGCTTGGGACAGGCGATGCGGGAAAACAAACATCAACTTCATATTCATGGTACCTTGTGGCCGTTTTCCAATAATGATATAATATGAATATCAATATATAATCATGACAGGTGATTAAAATCGATAAGATGATGTTCCAATCCGTCAAACAACGGGCTGATCAGTATGCATTCTCATCATTTACGCATCTTACCCGTGCTGATGTTACAGATTGTGTTCCTGTCATGAAAAATGATCGTGTGTTTATGATGATGAACAAGACGGACAAGCCCGAAAAGAGAATCGTTTATTGGGCGGCCAACGACGGGATAGCTTTAACCGAAGCTCTTATCGGTTTAAATCAACCTGTTCGTGTATCGTTTGTTCCAGAAGCATGGAAAGCTTTATTCCAACGACATGGATTTGAGGAAGAAGCTGTTCTTAAAGAGTATTGGCTTCAGGATCTGGAACGATTCAGGGATTTACCGCAGACTTGTTCCCGGGTTGGCTTCAAAGAGATTGATGAGATATCTCGCATCAGTAAGGCATGCAAAGGATTGAGCCGAGGATTCACGGGCGAGGAACCTGAATTTTTCTCAGGGTGGATCAAAGGATCCAATCCCAATGTTTTGGATGTTGGAGCCTCGGAGGCCGCCATTATAGGCAGGAAACAAAACAATCATCTTCTCGGATTTGCCTGTGTTGCAATTTACGGCGAAAAGAAGAAAGAGACATTATGGATCAGGGAAATTGCCGTGGAGCCGGCTGAACAACACCAAGGCCATGGTCTTTCATTGATGGAAAGCGCACTTAAATATGGATGTGACCATCAAGCGCGCCGCGCATTCCTCATGGTTGATGCGCAAAACCAGCCGGCGCTGTCGCTATATGAGAAAGTGGGATTTTGTTGCCAAGGGGATGAAACCGAAATCAGTATGGTATACAATCCCTCATCAACAGTGAACGAAGATCGACAGCGCCTTATGAAAGGATAAATGATGAAGGAAAGTGAATTATACCAGCCGGTGAAAATGCTTCTTGAAGACAGAGGATATGTCGTAAAGGGTGAAATCAAGGATATCGACGTGTTCGCATTGAAAGAAAATTATGTGATAGGCGTTGAATTGAAAAAGATAATATCTTTGAAATTGATTTCACAAGCCATCGAAAGACAACGGATCTGCGATAAAGTCTATATCGCAGTTCCGGAAGAAGCGAAACGCCGACACCTAAAACACAACCCGTTTTTCATGGAACTGTTAAAACGTCTTGATTTAGGGTTGATCACCGTCGAAGCGGGGAAAGCTTTTGTCGTTATCGAGTCATATGGATTTGACAATCGAAACACACGGTCCGCAAAACGCAAAAAGAAGAAAGCATTGAAGGAATTCAGGTTACGGAAAACTTATAAAACCGTGGGTGGAACAAAGGAAAAACATCTGACCCATTACCGCGAGAAAGTCATCGCCGTTGCATTGACGCTCAAAGCGAATGTGGAAGCATCACCCAAAGAATTAAAAACAATCAGCGGCATCCATGATGCGCCGCGCATTCTTCAGAAAAATTATTACGGGTGGTTCAAACGCGTGCGACGCGGTGTTTATCGTTTGACGGAAAAAGGTTGTCAGGAACTTCAACGATATACAAAATGATTGAATCATTTGTGATAATAAAATCCCGCTGGCGCCAGCGGGATTTTCGATTAAGCAAACCGCTTGCATCTCAATACCCCTCGGGGTATAATGTAACATGTGTTCTTAAAATGCACCGGGAGGTCATCGGCATGAAATGCGATATAACGATCAAAAACCGAATCAAACGTGCTCAGGGACAATTAAAGGGTGTTTTGTCTATGATGGAAAAAGATACGTCATGTGCGGATATTCTCGCTCAATTGAAAGCCATAAGGTCAACGATTGACCGATCCATGGGGTTGTTGAGCGCACAGAACCTGATACAAACCATCGAAGCTGATTTAAACGTGAAAATCGATGATGTGCAAACGGAAGATGCTGTCCATCTGATCATGAAAGGCCAATGAGACCGAGGGGATTGATAGTATGCTGGAATTTAATGTCGAACAGACAAAATCCGATGTCTTCGGCGAAGACAAAACATGGGATATGCTGATTGTCGGTGGCGGTCCGGCTGGTTTGAATGCCGCCATCTATGGCAGAAGAAAAGGCATGGATGTTGGTGTCATCACCGGCGAAATCGGCGGTCAGCTGCAAAACACAACCGATATTGACAACTACCTTGGTTTTCCGCTGATCAAAGGCCCCGATCTTTCCGAGCGTTTTTTGCAACACGTCAATCATCTCGATGTTCCCATCTTAAAAGGCGTATTTGTCCAAGTTGTTTCAAAGGAAACCAATGATTATCGGCTTACATTGTCAGACGGACGTTCGGTTTTGACAAAGACGTTGTTGTATGCCGCGGGCGGTTCACCAAGAAAACTGAACGTGCCGGGTGAAAATGAATTCGTGGGTAAAGGCGTGAGTTATTGTGCCACATGTGATGCCGCGTTTTATGAGGACAAACATGTGATCGTGGCCGGCGGTGGCAACAGTGCCGCTGATGCTGTGATGGATTTGACCTCTTGGGCAAATAAGATCACGGTCATTCATAGGAGTCAATGGCGCGCCGACCAGATGTTATTGGATAAGTTGGATGACATCGATAAACTCACAGTTCATCTTGGGACACAGATATTAAAGATTTATGGTAATCACCGAGTGACCGGCGTTGAAGTCCTCGATAAGAAAACAAAAAAATCAAGGATCATCCATGCAGACGGTGTTTTGATTGAAATCGGAACGATTCCCAACAGTGAACCTCTGAAAGGTTTGGTCGACATGAATCAGGCGGGAGAAATCATCGTCGATGAGAACCAAAACACATCACTTCCCGGCATTTATGCAGCGGGTGATGTCACGCAAAACCCACATAAGCAAATTGTTATTTCCGCCGCAGAAGGGGCCAAAGCCGTCCTCGCAGCAAAAAACTATTTAAATCATATTTAAAAGAAGGAGAATGATTATGGCAAATTTATTGAACGATGAAGTCAAAGAACAAGT
>JAGYMP010000068.1 GCA_018400565.1 Bacilli bacterium
ATCATCGATCATATCCTCATCTTCCTCGCCCACATCGACAAGTGCGAGCGTCGAAACATGATGGTCCTCAAGCAAATTGATGATCTTGACGCCCTGTGTGTCGCGTCTCAGCGTGGCGATCTGATTGACCGGCACACGGATGATCATGCCTTTGTCGGTCACGACAAGGATGTCCTCATCACCTTTGACGCTGACAAGTTTTGAGAGCGGGCCGTTCTTTTGTGTGAGATGAATGGTCTTGACGCCTTTCCCGCCGCGGTTTTGCAGGCGGTATTCGTTGACATCGGTGCGTTTGCCGTAGCCGTTTTCCGTCACGGATAGAATCTCACTCCGTTCGGGGGTGACCACGGTCGCGCCGACGATTCTGTCTTTATCCCTGAATCGCATGCCTCTGACACCGGCTGCGGTCCTGCCCATGGTGCGGACATCGTTTTCGTCAAAGCGGATGGCTTTGCCGTTTGAAGCACCTAAGATCATCTCGCGTTCGCCGTCTGTCAGACGGACACTGTGCAACGTATCGTTGTCCTTAAGGCTTATGGCGCGGATGCCGTTGGCGCGGATGTGTTGGAAATCAGAGACTTTTGTGCGTTTGACCGTGCCTTTTTCGGTCGTGAAGAACAGATTGCCCTGCTTGAAGTCCTCGATGCGCATCACGGTCGCGAGTGCCTCACCTTTGTTCAAATCGAGCAGATTGACAATCGGCAACCCTTTGGAATTGCGTCCGTATGCGGGGATGTTGTAACCTTTGAGTTTATACACCCGGCCGAGTGTCGTAAAGAAAAGCAGGTAATCATGCGTCGATGTGTAAATCAATGTGTCGATCACGTCATCTTCGTTCATCTTGATGCCGGTCTTGCCGCGTCCGCCGCGGTTTTGCGCACGGTATGTGTCGATGTTCATGCGTTTGACATACCCGTTGGTCGTCACGGCGATCATCACGTCTTCGACGGGAATCAAATCCTCGTCTTCGATGTCATAGATACCGTTCGGGTCGATGTAGCTGCGTCGCTCATCACCGTATTTTTGTTTGACCTCCAGGGCCTCTTCGGTCAATATCTCATCACGGAGAACCTCATCGTTCAGAATACGGGTGAAATATTCGATTGATGCGACGAGTTCCCGGAGTTCATCATTGATTTTTTCATATTCAAGCCCGGAAAGGCGTTTGAGTTGCATCGAAAGGATCGCCTTTGTCTGGTCCTGATCCAAATCAAACCGGCTCATCAGCTGTTCTTCGGTGTCATCATACGATTCACGGATGACCTTGATAACTTCATCGATGTGATCAAGTGCGATGATGAACCCTTTTAAGATATGTTCGCGGTTTTTCGCTTTTTCGAGATCATACCGTGTTTTCCTGAGCAACACGTTGATTTGATGGTTGTAATAATGTTTGATGGTGTCAAGCAACGAAAGCACTTCGGGCTTGTCGTTGACGAGTGCGAGCATGTTGATGCCGAATGACACCTGCAACTGGGAGTTTTTGTAAAGGTTGTTCAAGACAACCTCCGCATTGACGTCCCGTCTGAGTTCGATGATGATCCGCATGCCTTTACGGTTCGATTCGTCACGGAGATCCGTGATGCCGTCGACTTTTTTCTCTTTGGCGAGTGTGGCGATGCGGTCGATCAACGTCGTTTTGTTGACCTGGTAGGGGATTTCCGTCACGATGATTTGTTGCTTGCCGCTCTTCATCACATTGATTTCGGTCTTCGCTTTGACACGGATGATGCCCCGCCCCGTCTCATAAGCCTGGCGGATGCCCGACAGACCGATGATGATGCCGCCGGTCGGAAAATCCGGACCCGAAATGTGTTGCATCAGTTCCGGAAGATCGATTTCTTTGTTGCGGATATAAGCCACATAACCGTCGATGACCTCACCGAGGTTGTGCGGCGGGATGTTGGTGGCCATGCCGACTGCGATGCCGGATGCGCCGTTGACGAGCAGATTCGGGATCCTTGAGGGAAGAACTTTGGGTTCCGATTCCGTGCCGTCGTAGTTGTCGATGAAATCGACGGTGTCTTTTTTGAGATCCTTAAGCATCTCGACGGTGATTTTCTCCATCTTCGCTTCGGTGTAACGCATTGCCGCCGCGCCGTCGCCGTCGACGGAACCGAAGTTGCCGTGGCCGTTGACGAGCGGATAACGGTATGAGAAGGGTTGTGCCATGCGCACCATGGAATCATAAATCGCGGAATCGCCGTGCGGGTGATATTTACCCATGACGTCCCCGACGATGCGCGCGGATTTTTTATAGGATTTGTCCGGATAGAGGCTAAGTTCATCCATGCCGTAAAGAATCCGTCTGTGGACGGGTTTTAGTCCGTCGCGGACATCCGGAAGCGCACGGGAGACGATGACGCTCATCGCATAACTTAAAAATGAGGTCCTCATCTCTTTGGTGATGTTGATTTCTTTGACTCTCTGAGCGTTGATCGGTTCTTCTTTATTGATCATATGTTCGTCCATAATCGTTTATGACTCCTTTTCAGACATCGAGATTCTTGACGTACTCGGCGTTTTCCTGGATGAATTCACGGCGGCTGCCGACATCATCACCCATCAGCATCGTGAACACCCTGTCAGCTTCCATGGCATCTTCCATGGTCACCTGCAGAAGTGTGCGGTGCTCGGGATCCATCGTGGTTTCCCAAAGCTGCTCGGGATTCATCTCACCCAAGCCTTTGTAGCGCTGCATCGATGCTTTGCCGGGCATCTCCTTCAGGATAACATCAAGTTCCTTGTCCGTGTAAGCATATTCGATCTGCCTGCCGTGTTGGATCTTATAAAGCGGCGGCTGGGCGATGAACACATAGCCGCGATCGATCAACTGGGGCATGTATCTGAACAAAAAGGTCAGAAGCAGGGTTCGAATGTGTGCGCCGTCGACATCGGCATCGGTCATGATCACGATTTTGTGATACCGTGCGTTCTCAATGTCGAATTCATCGCCGATGCCCGTGCCGAATGCCTGGATCATCGACATGATCTCTTTGTTTTCAAGCGCACGGTCCAGCCGGGCCTTTTCGACATTCAGGACTTTTCCCCTGAGTGGCAGAATGGCCTGAAATTCAGATTCTCGGCCCTGTTTTGCCGAACCGCCGGCCGAATCTCCCTCAACAATGTATATTTCCGCCCTTGAAGCGTCTTTTGTGCGGCAATCAGCCAGTTTTGAGGCAAAACCGAGTGCATCAAGCGGGGATTTCCTGCGCGTGGCTTCTCTGGCTTTCTTCGCGGCCACCCGTGCACGTTGGGCCATCAATGCTTTTTCAAGCACGTTTTTGGCGGCGGCGGGATTTTCCAACAAGAAGCGCTCGAGTCCTTCGCTCATGACCTGGGCGACCGCCCGCCTGGCGTTGCTCGAGCCCAGTTTCGATTTTGTCTGTCCTTCGAACTGCGGATCGGGATGTTTGACGGAGATGATGGCAACAAGGCCCTCCCTCGCGTCCTCACCGACCAAAGATTCATCTTTTTTGAAGATGTTGTTCTTCTTACCATAGGTATTGAAAATGCGCGTGAGCGTCATTTTAAAGCCTTCTTCGTGTGTGCCGCCTTCGGGGTTGTTGATGTTGTTCGTGAACGGATAAATGTTTGAGGCATAGCCCGTGTTGTATTGCATGGCGACCTCAATCAACACTTCCTCGAATTCACCCTCGAAATATGCGACCTCGGGATGGAGCACATCCTTGCCTTTGTTAAGGAAACGGACGTATTCCTTGACGCCGCCCTCATAGGTATAGGACCGGCTGATCTCATTGTCCGGATTGCGCTTATCGACGATGTTGAAGGTGATCCCTTTGTTCAAAAAGGCGAGTTGTTGCATGCGTGAACGCAGGATCTCATATTCAAAGTGGGTGGTTTCAAACGTTTCCGAATCCGGTTCAAAGGTCACGACGGTGCCCGACATATCCGAATCCCCGACACAGACGAGTTCCTTCGACACGAAACCGTGATCAAACTCGATGATGTATTTTTTGTTGTCTTTGTGGATCTCAATCGTCATGAAACTGCTCAATGCGTTGACGACCGATGCCCCCACACCGTGAAGACCTCCGGAAACTTTATAGGATTTATGGTCGAATTTACCCCCGGCATGAAGCACAGTGTAAACCGTCTCGACCGACGGGCGGTTGGTCTTGGGATGGATGTCGACGGGGATTCCCCGGCCGTCATCGGTGACACGGACAATATCCCCCGGTAAAATCTCCACAAGAACTTCCGATGCATACCCAGCCATCGCTTCGTCGACCGCATTGTCGACGATTTCCCAGACCAAATGATGGAGTCCGCGGGGGCCGGTGGTGCCGATGTACATGCCCGGTCGTTTCTTGACGGCCTCCAGACCTTCCAATATTTGAATGTTCCTTGAATCATAATGTTCCATGTGTCCGTTCCTCCTTGATGGTCCCTGCCTTGATTTCAAGCAAGGTCGTCGCTTGCAATATATCCATGTTTATCTGCCTTAAGGACGTGGTCGTGATCAATGCCTGTTGCCCTTTTTGGTTTAAATATTCAATCAAATTGTTTTGCCTGTCTTTGTCCAGTTCCGAGAACACATCGTCCAAAAGAAAAACCGGTGGTTCCCCCGTCATGCCGATAATCATTTCATTAAGGGCCATGTCAAGTGCCAAAACCATCGTCCGTTGTTCGCCCTGCGAAGCAAAGCGGTCCGCATCATGCCCGTCAAGCGTAAACAAAAGATCGTCGCGGTGGGGGCCCTGCGTGGTCACGCCAAGCCTAAAATCACGCTTGTTCCTGTCATGAAAATGTTTGAAAAAGTGATTGTCGACGGACGGACGGTACGCGATTTTGAAATCGACGTTTTTTCCGGAAATCGATTGGTACATATCCTCCGCCACCCCGTTCAGATGGTTGATGAATGCCTGACGCTTGGCCACGATGTTCGCGGCCGGATCGCTTAATTGTTCATTTAGGACATCCAAGAACACATCATCCAAGTCGTCGTAGCGTTGTTTGCTTTTCAGTAAATCGTTGCGCTGGCGGATGATCTGACGGTATTCGGATAACGCGTTTAAATAGTGTTTGTCGCTTTGACTTAAAAAAAGATCGACGAAGTACCGTCGCCTCCCGGGTGATCCCTTCACAATGGACAAATCCTCGGGAAGAAAGGATATAATGTTCAGCTGTCCGATGTAATCGCTCAGGCGCCTGACTTCGGTTTGGTTACGCATCGCTTTCTTCCCCTCGGAGGAAATCACCATCGTCAAACCAAATTGTTTGTCTTTCGTCTCAACCGCCGCTTTGATTTTCGCGAAAGCGGCGTCTTCGTTGATGAGGTCGTTGTCATTGGCACGATAAGACTTCGCCACCGACAACACATAGATGGCTTCCAACAAATTGGTTTTCCCGGCCCCGTTCTGTCCGACGAGAAGATGAATGCCCGGATCAAGGGTTACCGATTGTTTTCGGTAATTCCTGAATCCGACCAGCGATAACTCACGAATCCGCATCGTCGTTCACGATTTGGTATTCGCCGATGCCGCCGATTGAGACACAGTCACCGGGGTATAATTTTCTCCCGCGGCGGACTTCCAATTCATCGTTGATTAAAACATCGTTTTCCATCAAAAAAAATTTGGCGCGTCCTCCGCCGGAGATGAGATTTTTGTATTTCAAAAATTGGCCCAGTGTTATTTTATCTGTGGTGATTGTGACTTTTTCCATAAACCATCATCCCATCTTTAATATCGCGCGCGGATATTTATATTACTATATATATTATATAATACATAGGCTGAAAATACAACTGATTACGAAGAGAAAAGCGCTAAAATAAGTTGTCATTTCCTTTTTCGCAAAAAGAAAGAAGCACCTCTTCGGGAAGTGCTTCCTTTTTGTGTTCATTTGAGTATTTTTTCGAGAAAATCAACCATGGTGTAAAGCCAGTGTCGCTTCAGGCCGACCGTGTCCAAAATGATGTGGATTTTCTTTTCTTTGTAGGCAAAGCGGATGTGCCTTGAAATGCCCATCCCTGTTTTGAACAATTCATCCCCGGCTAATTTACCGCTTGCTTCTTCGCCGACGATGAGCGTGATGTTTGTTTTTCTTTCCTTGATTTTTTCAACCCCGAGACGCTCTGTCTGGCTTTCGAACAATTTTTCATACATGTATAGCCTGAGATCTTCATCATACGAACCAAACCGGTCTGTGAATTCATCCAACAGATCGTCGATGTCCGATTGCCGTTTGAGATGATGAATCTTCTTATGCATCTCGATTTTGACGAAGTCATCTTCGACGTATGCGGGATCGATGTATTTCGAGACATCCGTTTTTACGCCGGTCTTTTCTTTTTCTTTGGGGGCTTGTTCTTCCTGGGAGTCTTCGATTTCCTCTTCCAAGATACGCATGTACACATCGATCCCGACGGAGTCGATGAAACCGGATTGTTCACTGCCGAGCACATCACCCGCCCCGCGGATCGATAAATCCCTGACGGCGATTTTAAAGCCGCTGCCAAGTTGGGTGAAATCCTTGATGACTTTCAATCGCTTTTCAGCATCCTCGGTGAGAATTTTGTTTCTGGGATACATCAAATATGCATAAGCGATGCGGTCACTCCGTCCGACACGTCCCCTGATTTGGTAAAGTTGGGACAATCCGAGCCGTTCAGAATCATGGATGATGAGTGTGTTGGCGTTCGGTATGTCAATACCGGTTTCGATGATCGTCGTCGAAACAAGCACATCGATCTCTTTGTCGATGAAATCATCGACAATCTTCTCCAGGCGTGCTTTGTGTATTTTGCCGTGGACGATCGCCACATTCGCTTCGGGCACAAGGCCGCGGATATCCCCGGCGATGTCATCGATGGTGGCGACACGGTTGTACACATAAAAAACCTGACCCTCACGTGCGAGTTCGCGTTCAATCGCATCTTTGACGATAACGTCGTTTTGTTCCAGGACATAGGTTTGGATGGGATAACGGTTTTCCGGGGCGGTTTCCAACACAGACATGTTTTTGACGCCCATGATCGCCATCTGCAGGGTTCTCGGAATCGGGGTCGCGGACAACGAAAGTACATCGATGGACACTTTGTAAGCAGTGATTTTTTCTTTATGCCTCACACCGAAACGCTGTTCCTCATCGATGATCAGAAGACCCAAATCACGGAATGTGATGTCATCGCTCAGTATCCGGTGTGTGCCGATTAAAATGTCGATGCGTCCTTTTTTCAGGTCATTTAAAATCTTTCGTTCTTCCCTGCCTGACACAAACCGGTTCAACAGACGGACCTCGACACCGAAATCGTCCATGCGCTCTTTGAAAGTCTGGTAGTGTTGTTTGCTTAAGACGGTCGTCGGGGCGAGGTAGGCGACTTGCTTGTTGTTCAGGACGACGCGGAAGGCCGCACGCATCGCAACTTCGGTTTTTCCGAAACCGACATCTCCGCATAAAAGCCGGTCCATGGGGATGTCTTTTTCCATGTCGGCCATCACTTCGTTCGTGGCCTTTAACTGATCGAGTGTCTCTTCGTATGGAAACGTCTCAATGAAGGCCTTTTCCATCTCCGGAAAAGGTTCGAACGGATAGCCCTGCGCTTCTTCCCTTTTGGCATAAAGGTCGATCAGTTGATCGGCGATATCCCGGGCTTTTTTGCGCACCCTGCGTTTGGTGCGCTCCCAGTCTTTTCCGCCGAGGGAGGAAAGACGCGGTGTGTATCCTTCGGAACCTGAGTATTTTTGGATTTGGTCGATGGCATCAAGCGGAATGTAGAGTTTGTCATGGTTGCGGTATTCAATATGGATATAATCATTTTTCGTCTTGCCGAGTTCCATCGTCTTGACTTCCAAAAACCTGCCGATGCCATAGTCATAATGAACGACGTAATCGCCCGGTTTGAGTTCATTGATGGACGAAAGGCGTTTGCTGTTTTCAAACACCGAGACATATTTTCCGTGACGCCTGCGTTTCTTTCTGCTTGTGAGGTCTCTTTCGGTGATCACCCTTATTTTGCATGCGGGTATGTCCAAGGAAATCAAATCATCCGTGCGGTAAAGTTGGATTGTGCCGCTCGCTATCGCTTTGTTTTCCGTCACCACACCAAATTCCAAATCGCGGTCAACAAGCAGGTTTTTGACCGTCTTCTCCATGGCTTCCGTTTCCAAAGCGATGATCACGGTCTCAGCAGGATCTTTGTTTTCCATGTCGCTTAAGAACAGATCGATGTTGCCGTGGTAATCAATCGCCTCCGATGCCTGCAAAGAGACATGCGGATACGCTTTGGACATTTCTTCCTTTTCCAACGTGTCGAACATGAAACGCCGGCCGATGCTGAGCGCGTGAAAATCACGCATCAGGGTGAAACCGGCCGCTGCATAATCTTTTGTGGTGTCCATCCAATCGGCGAGCTCGCTGTTGATGATGTCGTTTTGTTCGAGAATCCTGTGATAATCAAAGAAAAACACATCGGGCTTTCCGGCAAGGTCGAGCAAAGTCGTTTTTTCGTCGTACAAATGACCGAGATATTTCATCAGCCGTTCCGTGCTTTCCCGGTTTTCGATGTTTTCGATGTCGCTTTGGATCTTCTGTCTGGCAGAATCCGACACATCATGATTCGTGAGCACGGCCTCCAGTTTTCGTTTCAACACCGCGGCTTCTTCATCGTCATAGAAAAACTCGTTCATCGGATAAATATCAATCGATGGCACCTTGAAGACCGACCGTTGTGTTTCGATGTCAAAGTACCGGATGGTCTCAAGTTCATCACCAAAGAAATCAAGGCGGCTGGGTTTTTGTTCGCCCATCGGATAAATATCGATGATGCCGCCTCTGACACTGAATTCACCGATTTTTTCCACGGTGTATGTGTTTTGGTAACCAAAAAGAATCAATTTGCGTTTCAATGCTTCCAGATCATACTCCCCGTTTTGTTTTAACAGGAGATGGGCATCCTGCCATTTACGTTTAGGCATGTGCGGTTTTAAGATACCGGAAAGATGGGTGACCACGATCACGGGTTTACCGGACATGATTTTTTGGATCGTCCGCATCCGTTCCAATTTGAATTCCAACGACGCAACCAGCATTTCCGTGGTAATGAATTCATCCTGGGGATAAAACGCGATGTCATCGTCATCATAAAACACACTCAGTTTATCATAAAGGATTTGTGCTTTATATAAATTGGGCGCCACCGCAAACAGGGTCTGTGTGTGTTTCCTTTGCCAAGATGTCAATGCCAAAAGACCGACGTCGTCGGAGGTGTCATGCACCGAAAGCGCCCGTTTTGACTCAAGGGCGTCTTGTAATTGTGCGAAAGATTCACATTGTCTCAGGTATCCAAGGATTTTTTTCACGAGGGTCACCTTCCATGCCACAAGCGAGTTCATATGAACTCGCGGGGGTGTATGCTTTTATATCATGGGTCAACTTACTTATTTTTTGTTTTGGAAGAAACCAGACATCCGGAGCAAAAGCCTGCGGGGGGTAATCGCGATGAGAATATGCATCAGTTTCATAAGAAAACCCGGTATAATCAGCGCTTTTTTCTTTTTGATGCCTTTGACGGCCGCCTTCGCACAATGCTCTGCGGAAATGGCGGGAAGGGCGTTGTTGCCTCCGGCGACATCGGAAAATTCCGTTTTGACCGGTCCCGGGCAAAGGGACAACACGCGCACAGACGGCTTTGATTGCCTGAGTTCATGATCGATCGCCTGGGAAAAATTGAGCACGAACGCTTTTGAGGCCGCATAGACACTCATCTTCGGTGTGGGCAAAAACGCGGACATGCTGGACACGTTGAGGATAATGCCCTCATCCATCGTTTTTGCGAAGTGTTTTGTCAGGCGGTGGAGGGCATTCACGTTGACATCAATCATGGTTTTTTCGTCTTCATAAGGGATGTCTGAGAATAAACCGATTTTTCCGAATCCGGCATTGTTCACGACCAGCCGGATGTCAAAAGGGATGGTTTGTTTTAAAAGCTGTGCTATCGAATCCGGATCCCCCAGATCACACGAAAGAGGGATTGCTTCAATATCATGATCACCGATTAAATCGGCTGCGATGGTTGTTAAACGTTCCTCACGCCTGGCCACCAGTAAAATGTCATACCCTTCACTTGCCAATGCGAAGGCGATGGCTTTGCCGATGCCGCTTGAGGCGCCGGTCACAAGTGCATACATACAATCACGTCCTGTCTCTCTTACCATCTTATCCATAATAGATGGCTTTTGCAAGCAAAGTCTCCATATATAAGAAAAAACATCGAGTCAATCCGATGTTTTTTCGTTATAGGTATTCATGATGTTTGAAAACGAAACACCGTCCGCGAAATCATCAAGCAAAGCGATGATATCTTTTTCATGATCGTTGAACGTTTCTTTTTCGGATTTGGATAAATCCGACAACACATAATCTTTGACATCAAGGGAATCGTCCCTGCCGATGCCGATGCGGAAGCGGCGGAAATCATCACCGATGTGATCGATGACCGACCGGATACCTTTGTGTCCGCCCGTGCCGCCGCCCTCGCGGAGCCTGAATTGCATGAACGGAAGGTCAATGTCATCATAAATGGCCAAGATGTCCTTGTTGTCAATGTCGTAATAGTCTTTGACCTTGCCGGCGGCGATGCCGGAAAGATTCATGTAAGTCGTGGGTTTCAACAATAAGACATTGCCTGTTTCGGCCAAACGTCCGTTGAATTTGGTGCGGCGGGAAAATGAGACGCCTTTGTCTTTCGCATACACTTCAAGACACATGAAGCCGATGTTATGCCGGTTGGACCGATAGCTTTTACCCGGGTTGCCCAACCCGACGATCAATTTCTTCATTGGTCTTTGGTGCGGGGCTTGATGACGACATAGCGGTTGGGTTCATCGCCTTCGGATTCCGTCGTCACATCACGCCAGTCCGATAATTTCATGTGAACGATCCGTCGTTCGTAAGAATTCATATTCTTTAATTTTGCTTCAATATGTGTCTTTGCGACTTCTTTAGCTGTTTTCGTGGCCAGAATCTCAAGTTGTTTTTTACGCGAGGCTTTGTATCCGCCGACATCGACGATGATCATGTGGCGCTCGTCGGTCAGGACATTCACGTAATTGCGGATCAAATTCTGGAGTGCTTCAAGTGTGCGTCCGTTCTTACCGATCAATATCGGGTTTTCGCTTGACTCGATGAGAAACTTGACATGGTTTTCCTTGTCGGTTTTGGCTTCGACCATGGCATCAATCCCCATGTCATCGAAGATTTTCTTTAAATATGCGATTGTGTCCGTGACGACATCGAAGTCCACCTTGGCCTCGACGAGATAACTTTTGTTGAGGCCGAGGATGCTCTTTTTTTCCTCGATGACTTCAAGATCGACGTATGCTTTGTTGACGCGCAGTTCTTTCGCCGCGTCGTTCAAGGTTGATTCGTTCATTGATTTTGTTTCGAATTTAATGGATTTCATGTATGGTTCCCCCTGAATTTATAAACTGTTGCGGATGCGTTCCTGGCGTTGGTCGGCGTTTCGGTGCGAGAGATAACTCTGCAGAAGCTGATACGACGTACCGATGATCCAGTAGAATGCGATACCTGCGTTTGTGATAGAAATCGAGAACATCATGATGACCATGAAATACATCATATATTTCATCGTCTTTTGGCTTTGTTGCTGTTTGGCGCCGACATAACGGCCGCGCTGGACTTTTTGTGAACGTTTTTGTGTCAGCCACTGACTCAAAAACATCATCAGACCGACCAACAGAGCCATCGGCAGATTCTCAAGCCAATAGGTGTTGCCAAGTTCCGTCCACAGGAATGCGGTATTGATTTCTGCGCCTGCCTCATTGAACACAACTGGATCCGTCAACGGAAAACGACGGACGACCTGATACATCGCAATAAAGATCGGCATCTGAAGAAGCGGCATGAAACATCCGAAGAGATTGATTTTGTATTTCTTGTAAATCTCCATGGTTTCCATTTGCATTTTCTGTTGTGAAGCCTGGTCTTTTTTGTTGCGGTATCTGTCCTGGATTTCCGTGAGTTCGGGCTGGGCCATCTGCATTTTGAGCGACATGTCATTGCTCTTGGCATAAATCGGCCATCCGGCTGTACGGATGATCAATGTCATGATCAAAAGACCGAGCCAATAGAAATGCTGGTTCAACAAACCGAACAGATTGCTCGCATGCAGCGTGAACCATCCGAGACCCCAGACAATAGTGCCCCACAGTCCTTCTTTTTCAATCGGTGATTCATAGGTGCTGGGATAAAGACCGGTGGCTTCTTTCTCAACGGCAATATAATCATCAAATGACACCTTGACATAAGCGTCTTCGGTTTCCCATTCAAGGTAACCGTCCCCCGTGTCATCGTCATAATGACGAAAAACAGTGGCCGGTCCGAGTAAATTCCGGACTTCATCATATGTCGAAGGGGTTTCCCCTTCTTCGGCATCATTCACGGTCACGATTTTTTCAAAATTATCATAGGCCACGCTTCCGGGGTTCGTCCCGCAGGACATGACGCCGAATAAAACCAATGCGGCCACAATCAATGTGAGTATTTTATTCTTTCTCATATCATCCTATCCTTTTTTTCTATGTTTGCGCGCCTGAACAGCGTTTTGAGCTGTTCCTCGATCTCGGAAAAAGAGAGTTCGGCGCTCTTCGGTTTTGCGACAACAAAAAAATCGATGTCATCCTGAAACGAACCATCAGCAATCACAGATCGCATGCGTCGTTTCATCTTGTTTCGCATCACGGCGTTGCCGTAATGCTTCGATACGCTGATCGCATATCGGAAATGGGATTGCCCGGAATGTTTCTTTGTGTATAAAACAAAATACCGGGTTCCTTTGGATCGTCCCGTTTTGATGATCGATTCGATTTCCTTGCTTTGTTTGATACGGTATTCCTTTTTCATCCGAACCTCCATACAAAAACAAAAATCACCAAAACATATATTATTCCGGTGATTACAAGTACAAATATATGATGTTGGTGTGTGTCTATGGGGTTTTATCGGTCGGATACGCTCAAGGATTTACGGTCTTTGGCTCTTCGTCTGGAAAGGACTCTCTTTCCCTTGGAATTTTTCATGCGAGCTCTAAATCCATGGCGTTTCGCTCTTTTTTTCTTGCTTGGTTTATAAGTCATGCTCATGGTGACGGCACCTCCTGCAAATTCGGTTTTATTTCTTAATCATTATAAGGGAAAATCAAGAGAATGTCAACTCGAATCGATGGCTAAATCATTTGTCCACAAAGCAACTTGACGACATGGCTTGCTTTCCGGAGTTTTCCATATTTCCACAAAACTGTGTGGAAACAAGTTTGCGATTAATGTGGAAAACTATCGAAAAACCACTGTTTTAGCACGTATTTGTCCACATTTTGATGTGGAAAACTATTTTATCGAGAAAATTTGTCCACATTTTTTGTGGATAAATATTTGTTTTTACCTCTTGAAATTATGATATATTGGATATGTGAATGAAAGAGGTATGGGTTTATGGAATCATTCGAAAAAATATGGGAGAAAATAAAATTGCAACTCGAAGTCACGTTGGACGAAGATGTCTATGAGGAACATTTTGACGACATCAACAACATTTTCAAAGTCCACAACAACTTCGTTTATTTGATTGCCCCGAATTCCTATGTGAAAAGCAAAATTGAATCTTTTTACCTCAACCGGTTGAACGCTTTACTGAACGACCATGTCTCAGACAAGCATCTCTTCAAGATCATCACCAAGGAAGAGGCGGCCGAAGAACTCAACAAGTCATCGGGTTATGAAATCAACGTCCCCGAAAAAGATATCGAAAACAAATACAAAACCGGGCTGAACAATTCCTATACCTTCAACAATTTTGTCGTCGGCGCGAGCAACCGTCTCGCCTACACATCCGCGATGAAAGTTGCGGATCAGCCCGGGGTCTTCGCCAATCCTTTATATATATTCGGTGAAGTCGGCCTCGGTAAAACCCATTTGATGCAATGTGTCGGCAATTATGTCCTTGAAAACGACGTCCATAAAAAGATTCTTTATGCAAAAACCGACCAATTCATCGAAGATTATGCCAGAGCGGCTCGAAACAAATCGTTTGATGCCTTTTCGCAAAAACATGAAAACGTCGACATCCTTCTTGTTGATGACATCCAGTTTTTGGCGGGAAAAACCCAATCACAACTCGAATTCTTTAAAATTTTCGAAAAACTCAAAGATGACAACAAACAAATCGTCATCACGTCCGACCGGTCAGCGTCGGAACTCTTTGACATCATGTCTCGCCTAACATCGCGTTTCGAATGGGGCTTATCGGTGGATATCAACCGCCCGAACCTCGAACACCGGATTTTGATCCTCAAGAAAAAACTCCAGTCCGAAACATCGGATCCGGAACTCATCCCGGAGGAAATCCTGGAATACATCGCCAGCATCTTCGACAACAACGTCCGGGAATTGGAAGGTGCGTTGAAACGTGTGTTGTTTTACTGCACAGCGTTTGATTACCAGTTCACGGTCACAAACGCAGAAGATGCCCTGCAAAACCTAATCCACTCCAAAAAACTCTCCAACAACAATTATCAAAAAAACAGTTTCAACAATATTTTGGATATTGTGAGCTCTTATTATAACATCACAACGAGCGACATGTTATCGAAAAAACGGAAAAAGAAATATACCTTTCCCCGCCAGATGGCGATGTATATCCTAAAAGACATGTATGATCTCACCTATAAGAAAATCGGCCAGATTTTCAACGGACGGGATCATTCCACGGTCATCTATTCCATCGAGCAGATTTCCAACGATCTCCAGACGGACAAAGACAAAAAAACAGACATGGAAACCTTGTTGATAAAATGTGGAAAAAAATCTTGACAAATCGGGGTTTTCCACATAAAGACGATTGTTTTTACATCGCATGATATGGTATAATAATAAGGTAGGAAGTTATTTTTTTCCACGTTTCCACAGCCCTAACAACAACAATAATACATAAAGATTTAAATAATCATTAATACAATAGGAGGCACCGCGATGAATTTCAACATCCACCGAGATGTGTTGCTCGAGAATTTGTTAATTGCCCAAAAAGCCTTGTCCACGAAGACACCGGCCCCATACCTTCAGGGCATCAAACTCGAAGTCTATGAAAAAGAAGTCGTCATGGTCACCAGCAATGCCGACATCTCCATTAAGATTTCGATCAAGGATGAATCCCTTGATGTCAAAGAAGAAGGGAACGTATTGATTCCGGGACGCTTTTTCGTTGATATTGTGCGTAAACTCGACGGGGATACCGTCAGTTTTTCGATGTTTGAAAACAACATGTTGAAGTTGGTGTCAAAAAACTCGGATGTCACACTTAATTTATTAGACATCGATGATTATCCCGAAATTGATTTTGTTGTCAACGAACATCCGATTCCGATTGAGACCAAGGTGATGAAAGCGATCATCCGTCAAACGACGTTTGCGACCTCCACCATCGAGAACCGCCCGATTCTGACCGGTGTCAACATCCGCGTCGACAAGGAAAACCTTGTTGCGACCGCCACGGATTCATTCCGTCTCAGCCAAAAGATTATCGATATTCCGAAAAATTTCGATGAGATGAACGTTGTCATCCCCGGAAAAAGCCTTGATGAACTCATCAAGATTTTTGAAGAGGATCTCGAGGAGATTTTGATTCATCTCAACCATCAATCGATTTTGTTTGAATACGGCAATGTGTTGTTCCAATCGAGGCTTTTGGAAGGAAACTTCCCGGAAACGTCACGGTTGGTTCCCAAAGAATTTCCGATTGTCATCAAGTTTGACCGCACCACCCTGATGACCGCCGTTGACCGTGCCGCACTATTATCCCAGCGGGATAGTTCGACGAGCATCGTCAAACTGGAATTAAAAGACAACGATGTTGTGGAGATAACCTCAACATCGCCTGAGATTGGCAAGGTCGTCGAAGAAGTCCATCCGTCTGAAAAACCGGAGGGGTCACCAATTAAAATCGCTTTCAGTTCCAAATACTTTTTGGAAGCATTGCATACCTTCTCCGCCGATGAGGTCATGGTCAAATTCACCGGTGAAGTCAGACCGTTTGTGATTGAAAGCGAAAAGGACAAGGATTTAACGGAACTCATCTTGCCTGTTCGGACTGAATAAATTTTTATTTAATCGTAACGAACACAAAAACCAGGGATGATATGCCTTGGTTTTTTTTATTCGCATTGCATTTTATGGTGTGTAATGGTATTATTTTTACGGTCTCAAGGGAGGTAACCTCATGAAAAAAACATACGATGTGATTGTTGTCGGTGCCGGTCCGGCCGGCATGATGTGTGCTTATGAATTACAAGAACAACATCCTGATATGAAGCTGTTGTTGATTGACAAAGGAAAAAGCATCTCGGAAAGACGGTGCCCGATCCTTGAGGGAAAACTAAAAAAATGTCCCCAGAACAAAAAAGGATACCGGGGATGTATGCCCTATTGTTCCATCACACACGGCTTTGGCGGTGCGGGTGCATACTCGGACGGTAAGTTCAACATCACGTCGGAATTCGGCGGATGGCTGGATAATTACCTTGAAACCGATGAAATCAAACGGCTGATCGACCGTGCGGATAAAATCAATCTTTCCTTCGGTGCACCGAAGGAAACAACCGATCCGGACACCGAGGCCGTAAGAGACATCGAAAAAAGAGGCATGGCCATCGGAATTAAACTTTTAAGAGCCAGGGTCCGCCATCTCGGAACCGAGGTCAATTTGAATATTTTAAAAAACATGCATGCATTTTTGGATGATAAAATTGACATGGTCTTTGAAAAAGCGGTCGAAGAGATCGTCGTCAAAGATAAAACCATCAAAGGCATCGTGACGGATGACAAACAAACCGTCCATGCCAAACATATCGTTATCGCACCCGGCCGGGGCGGGTCCGATTGGCTTAAAACCGTGTGCCTCAAACACGGCATCGTCTTACAAAACAACCATGTGGACATCGGTGTGCGTGTGGAAACGGATAACCGCATCATGGAAGAAATCAATAAACACCTTTATGAGGGAAAGTTTATCTTCCGCACCGAAAACGGCAATACCGTGCGGACGTTTTGTCAAAACCCGTCCGGCCATGTGGTCATGGAAAACCACGGCGGGACCATTTTGGCGAACGGCCATTCGTATGCGAGTGATGACCTTTCTTCTTCCAACACGAACTTCGCGTTGCTTGTCAGCCACAGTTTCACCGAACCGTTCAACCAACCGAATGAATTCGCGCACAGTGTCTCAAGACTCGCGAACATGCTCAGCAACGGTGCGATCATCGTCCAAAAATACGGTGATCTCAAAAAGAACCGCAGGTCGACCTACAAACGCATCGGTGAGAGTTTCGTGACACCGACACTGAAAGAGGCCATACCCGGTGATTTGGGCTTGGTTTTGCCGTATAAGACCATGCTGGCCATTGTTGACATGATTGAAGCATTGGATACGATCACACCGGGGATTGCATCCAATCACACGTTGTTGTACGGGGTCGAGGCCAAATTCTATTCAGCCAGACCCGAAATCAACGATCATTTCGAATCATCGATTGAAAATTTGTTCTTTGCCGGTGACGGCGCAGGATTGACACGCGGGTTGGCCCAGGCGTCCGCCAACGGAATCCATATTGCGAGAACGATTGCCGAAAGGATGGCATCTTCATGATTTGGTTGAAAAACGGAACCATCATCGACGGAACGAACCAACCGTCTTATACAGGGACCGTCTGTATTGAAAATGATCGCATCAAGAAAATATATGATGCTCAGAAACCATTGCCGGGTTCATTGGAAGGCGATGTGATTGACTGCAGCGGAAAAATCATCGCACCCGGATTCATCGATGCGCATTCACACCATGATTTCTTTGCGGCAAGAAACGATAACCTGCCGTTTTTCCTGCCATTCATAGAACAGGGCGTCACCACGATGATTGCAGGCAATTGCGGTTTTTCCGCGGCAGGATATGATGAAAGTACCCCGCATCAGAATGCCGTTGGCGGGGGATTGTTTTCCAACCGGGGCAACAATTACGGATCATTCAAAAAATGGATGAAAAAAGCTGATAAATTGCTGCCCGTCAATATGGCATCATTGGTCGGACACGGAACATTGAGGATCGGCGCTGCCGGCAAAAGCCCCGATGGTTTGTCTGAAGAGACATTGCAAGAGACACTTGATATTCTTGACCGTTCGCTATCGGAAGGTGCGGCCGGCATTTCTTACGGGTTGATGTATGAACCCGGGCAATTTGCGTCTTATGAAGAGTTAAAAAAGTTTGCGGAAATTGTCAAAAAGCACGGAAAAACGGCAACCTTTCATGCCCGGGCATGTTCAAAGGTATCGACATCGTATCAACCACCGATCGGCGGACGGCCGCATAATCTGAGAGCGATGGACGAAGTTCTCCGGTTGGTCAGGGAAACCGATGTCAAAACGGTGTATTCCCATTTGATTTTCGTCGGAAAGAAGTCCTGGGATACCGTCGATGAATCACTCCGGCTTTTGGAAAAAATCAACAATGAGGGTCATGATGTCCGCTTTGACATGTATGCCATGGAATTCGGGGCTTCGGTCATCACAGTCGTGCTTCCGCCTTGGTATTTGAAGCTTTCGGCCAAAAAAAGAAAAAACTGGTTCAACCGCTTACGGCTCCGTGTCGAGATTTGGGTGTCAAAAAAAGCACTCGGGTTCGGATTTAAGGATATTTTGGTGACCAACACGCACGGGAACAAGCCGGAGATTGAAGGCAAAACCATCGCGGAGATTGCCAAGGAACAAAAGAGATCTGTGCTTTCAACCTATCTTGACATCATCGAAAATGTCGATGAAAGCGCAAGTGTGTTGATGTACAAATATCAAAATCCCGCAATCATCGAAAAGTTGCGCACCCATCCTCTTGTCCATTATATGTCCGATGCCTGGATTGAAGAAGGTGCAAGTGTGCAAAATTTTGCAGTCTATGGCAATTTTATCAAGTTTCTTGAACTCGCGCGGGATCACGGTGATTCTATGGAAGCGACGATTCACCGCATGAGCGGGAAGCCTGCCGCATATTATGGATTGAAAAAACGCGGGACGGTCGACGCGGGCAACCACGCTGATTTGGTCGTGTTTGACAAGGAAAATCTTTCACATAACGAAGAAAAACAACAGAGGCCGAAAGGCATCGAGCATGTCTATATCAACGGTGTTCACGTTGTGGACCGATGTAAAACAAAGATGAATGAAATCAACCAAAAACCGGGCCGTTTCATCCCGGTGGACTAAAGGCTTTTTCACAAAGCCTTTTTTTACGGAAAACAGGGAATTCACCCTTGATTGAAAGCGATTTCATGTTATAATATACACGTTTGCGGGAGGATAAACGAATGAATGAATCTCTGGTGATCGTTGGCACACAGTTCGGCGATGAAGGAAAAGGAAAAATGACCGATTTTTATGCGGCTGACGCGGATGTTATCGTGCGCAGCCAGGGTGGCGACAATGCCGGGCACACCATCGTGTTTGACGGTGATAAATACGCCTTACATCTCATTCCTTCGGGCATTTTCCGGAAAGGTAAAATCAATGTCTTGGCCAACGGCATGGTGATCAATCCGAAAACACTCATCGATGAACTCGGCTTAATCAAAAAAGCGGGAATCGAGGATCCGTCGCTTTGGATCTCGGACCGTGCGCATGTGATTATGCTTTACCATATTGTTATGGACGGTCTTTCCGAACGCATCCGGTCAGGGAAACCGATCGGAACGACAAAAAAAGGCATTGGACCGACGTACCGTGACAAGGTCGACCGCATTGGCATCCGCATGGGCGATCTTTTGGATAAGGGTCGTCTCAACGATAAAATAAGTATGGCGCTCAATTACCACAACCGTGTCTTGGAAGCATTTGGTGAAGAGCCGTTTTCGGCATCTGAGTTGACCGAACGTTTCTTTGCGTACGGACAAACGTTGAAACCATATATTAAGGACACAGCAAAATTATTGGACGAACGAATGAAAATCGGTGAGAAAGTTTTGTTTGAAGGTGCCCAGGGGACAATGCTTTGCATCGAACACGGCACATATCCTTACGTGACCAGTTCATCGCCCACGGCGGCTTCCGTGCCGCTTGCGGCAGGTGTTTCACCGCAGTCAATCAGTTCTGTGCTCGGGATCACCAAAGCGTACTCAACACGTGTGGGGGAGGGTGTTTTTCCCACGGAATTCGATGATGATGTTGCCCGTAAGATCCGCGAGAAAGGTCATGAATACGGGACGACGACGAAACGCCCCAGACGGATTGGTTGGCTGGACACGGTGATTTTGAATCACGCCAAGCGTATCAACGGACTCAATTACCTTGCCGTGACTCTTCTGGATGTCCTCTCCGGATTGGACGAAGTCAGGATTTGCACGCATTACCGGCATGGCGGACGAACGATTGATTATGTACCGTCAAGCATTGAGCGTTTCTATGCATGTGAACCCGTTTATGAAACATGGCCGGGATGGGATGAGGACATTTCATCTTGCACATCGTATGAAGATCTTCCGGATAATTGTAAGATTTATCTGAATCGCATTGAACAACTGACAGATTTGAAAATCGCCTTGTTTTCGGTCGGAGCGGACCGAAAACAAACCGTGGTTTTAAAAAATATTTTTTGAAAAGGGTGGAAGGATGCAAAAAATGATTGTCGGCAAGCACGCCGAACACAAGCAGCTCGAATCAAACATTTTACAGATTTCCCAGGACGCCAAAGAAATGAAGAAAAAACACAAGGATTTAATCGACGCGACCGTGGGGATGTTACATCATGACGAGGGGAATATTTTCAAATTTGAGGTCGTAGAAGATCTTTTGCACCATCTCAGCGATTCTGACATTTATGCATATGCCCCCGTACGCGGACCAAAAGCTTACACCGAAGGTGTTTTTGACTGGGTGTTCGGACCCTATGCGGACATGATCGATAAACAATTCGAGCATTGCGTGATTCCGACGACCGGCGGAAGTGCCGCCGTCAGCAACACATTTTACAATTTCAATGATTTCGGTCAGAAGATTCTTTTGCCGAATCATTACTGGCCTCCATATAATAACTTCGCACTTGAAGCCAACGTGAAATTACATACGTTCTTGATGTATGATGAAGACAACAACTTCAATCGTGTCGATTTTGCCAAAGAAGCGAAGAAAATCGCCAATGAGCAGGACAGACTGACCGTTCTTTTGAACGATCCCTGCAACAATCCCACCGGATTTGCCATGACGGAAGATGATTGGCGGTTTGTGATCGCGGAATTGAACAAGTATGCCGATAAGGATATTCCCGTGACGTTGATCCATGACATCGCCTATTTGGATTATCAGTCAAAATCGACCGAGGAATCCCGCAAAATATTTTCGCTTTACCAAGAATTGCATCCGAATGTGCTGGCGGTTCTAATCTTTTCCGGTTCGAAGACATTTTCCATGTATGGTTTCAGAGTCGGCGCGCAGATCGGTATTTCAAAAAATCCGGATTTGATTGACCAGTTCGAGCGTGTCGGTGATTATTCCGTCCGCGGACGTTTCTCAAGTGTGTGTCAATCGGCAATGAATATCATCGGCAGCATCTTCACAAAGGATATTTACAAAAAACGCTTTGAGGAAGAATTGGTTGAAGCGCGGAAATTGCTGAAATCAAGAGCGGAGCTATTTTTGGAAGAAGCGGAAAAACAAGGTGTAAAAACATTGCCGTACCGCGGCGGGTTTTTTATCAGCATCGAAACGGACAATCAAAACATCTATGATGATTTGGTGGAGGATCATGTCTTTCTCATTCCCATGAAAGGGTTGATCCGTGTTGCCATTTCGTCCCTCAACAAAAAAGATATCCCGATTTTGGTCAACAAAATCAAAAAGAACATCTAACAAAAAAAGCCTCCGGCAGGGAGGCTTTTTTTGCTTCAAGTCAGGAATGTGACCTTTCTTTGGGTGATAAGCGTGAACATGTCAATGATCCACAAAATCGCAAAGCCGAGAATAATCCAGAGAATACCGATCAACAAACGTCCTTTCGCGATTCGGTAAATACCATAAACGATACCGTCGATGCCGGGCAGAGCCAGGATTATTCTGATAATCCACGGAAGCCCGTCAATGAGTTTTACATATTCTTTCAAAAACCATCACCTACCTTTAAAAATATTATAGCACAATTTACTTTTTAAAAACATGGAACCACATGTATTTTTAAGAATCAGGGTCAGTTTTACGATTGATTAAGCTTTGTTGTTTCATAATAATTATGCTGCATGTCTGTGGCTTTTTCTTTTTCAACACTTCAAGATGTGGTATAATATCGATTGAGAAGGTGGTATGATGAAAAAGACAATCAATCCGCTCGAATACGCCAATCAGGTGGCTAAGAAATTATCAACGGGCATATTTTTGAATACCCGCCACGGCGACAGAGAAAACACGATGACGATTGGCTGGGGCGGAGTCGAGATCATCTGGGATTTGCCGATGTTTATCGTCTATGTGAAAACGTCCCGGGCGACGTATGAACTCCTTGAGAATTCCAAGTTTTTTTCCGTGAGTGTCCCGTTGGATGACACGCTGAACAAAGCACTTGCTTATTGCGGAGCACATTCACTTCGGGAAGGTGATAAGTTCGAAGGGGCCCACCTGACACCGGATGATGGGAGGACGATTGATGCACCGATTGTCAAAGAAGCCGAACTGCATTTTGAATGTGAGGTTGTCCAGCAACTGACGTTCGACAAGGATTTGTACATTGAATCCATCAAAGGCACCCATAATAAGAGCGACGATTATCATTTTGTTTATTACGGAAAAATCGTTGACAGTTATCGTCTGAAGGAGGATTAACCATGGCTACATTGCTAGACGGAAAGACATTGGCCAAAAACGTGCGGTCTGAAGTCAAAGAACGCGTGATGACGCTCATGGAAAAACATGATGTCCAACCCCATCTCACAGTGGTGTTGGTCGGAGGGGATCCCGCCAGCCAAACCTATGTGCGCGGCAAAGAACGCGCTTGTAAAAACGCCCATATAAAAAGCACGGTCATCCGCAAAGATAATGATGTTTCCGAAGACGAACTGCTCGGGATCATCGATGACTTGAATGAGGATGACAGCGTACACGGTATCCTCGTTCAGCTTCCGCTTCCCGATCATATCAATGAAGAGCGTGTGATTGAACGCATTTCACCAAAAAAGGACGTCGATGGTTTCACGGCAATCAATGTCGCACATCTGATGGCCGGGGATGACACACTCGCCCCGTGCACACCGAAAGGCATCATCCGCATCCTTGATGCGTATGATATCGATATCGAAGGAAAAGAATGTGTCGTCATAGGCAGGAGCCAGATTGTCGGAAAGCCGATGGCCCATCTGTTATTGAACAGAAACGGGACCGTCACCGTGTGTCACAGCCGAACCAAACAGATTGAACAGGTCGCCAAACGTGCCGATATTTTGGTCGTGGCCGTCGGAAGAGCCCATATGGTCGATGAATCATTTGTCAAACCCGGTGCGGCCGTGATTGACGTCGGGATCTCAAAAGTCGACGGGAAATTAAGAGGCGATGTCGCATTTGATGAGGTTGAACCCGTCGCCGGGTACATCACCCCTGTCCCGGGCGGTGTGGGACCGATGACGATCGCAACGTTGCTTGAAAACACGATTACATGCTACAAACGCATTGTCGGAGCTTGACATGATTGAACGATACACGAGGGACAAGATGAAGGAGATTTGGTCAGAAACAGCCAAATTCCAAGCTTATCTTGATGTTGAACTGGCAAACGTCGATGCGTTGGCCAGCCTTGGTAAAATCAGTAAAGACGATGCGTTGGTATGTCGCCGGGATGCAACGTTTTCGCTTGAACGCATCGAGGCATTGGAAAACGAATTGAAACACGATGTTGTCGCATTCACGCGTGCCGTCGGTGAAACCCTCGGCAAGGAAGCCCGGCACATCCATTATGGTTTGACATCGACCGATGTCGTTGACACGGCTTATGGCATCCGACTTAAAAAAGCGAATGCTGTCATCCGTGAGGATTTAAACGCGTTTTTGGATGTGTTGAAAGAAAAAGCATTTGCCCATAAGAACACACCTTGTGTGGGAAGGACCCACGGCATTCATGCCGACATCACCTCGTTCGGACTTAAATTTGCACTCTGGTATGAAGAGATGCAGCGAAACATCACCCGTTTCGATCAAGCGGCCGCAGATGTTGAAGTCGGCATGATTAGCGGTGCTGTCGGGAACTATGCATTTGTCGATCCACGCATCGAACCATTGGTATGTGAACACCTCGGGTTGAAACCGGCAACAATTTCCACGCAGATATTGCAACGTGACAGGCATGCACATTATGTGAATGTGATTGCTTTGATCGGAGCCACGCTTGAGAAAATCGCCACCGAGATCCGTCATCTCCAACGCACGGAAGTAGCGGAAGTCAATGAGTATTTCTCACCGGCACAAAAAGGATCCTCAGCAATGCCCCATAAGAAAAATCCTGTGTCTTCGGAGAACACATGCGGGCTTGCCCGTGTGTTGAAGGGCTATCAGACGACACTTATGCAAAACGTTGCATTATGGCATGAACGGGATATTTCCCACTCTTCTTCGGAACGCATCGTTTTGCCGGATGCGACCATGCTTTTGGATTATATGCTAAACAGGATGAAACGGACGATTGAAAATCTTGACGTGCATGAAGACGCCATGGAAAAAAATATCCGCTTAACGCACAAGGTAATTTTTTCGCAACGGATATTGCATGCATTGATTGACAAAGGCCATACACGTGAAGAAGCTTATGACAAGGTTCAGCCACTGGCGAAAGAAGCCTATGAAAACCACATTGATTTTGAAATCTTGGTTAAAAAACAAGGATGGTTTTCATCTGAAGACATACAATCACTGTTTTCTTATGAGGGTTACCTTACCCATGTGGACATGATTTATGAACGGGTTTTCAAATAGATTTTGAAGGGAGACGATGATGATGAAAAATAAATCCATCGCGGCATGGTTTTTATTGGCTTGGGTTGTTTTATCCATTATCATCGCCCCTGCGTCTTTGAAAGCAGGTACGAAAACGGATTTGGAAGACGCCCGGTTATCTCTTTTTGAGGCCATCGCACTTGAAGATGATTCGCTTGTCAAAGCCGATGTTGAACCCTATTTTCCATATGCCGTTTATGACATCAACGCATATGATGCTTCAGCTGATGATGAGAAATATTACACAGAAGCATCATTTCAGGCATTAATCATGGATTTAAATAATATTGTTTATGACAGCAATACCGGTATTGAGGCCATCAATGCCGCTGTTGATTCTTTGGTGATCACGGAAAATGAAATCGATGGGTTGATTGAAACCGTCGATGCGTTGATCGGCGGATTGGTCACACAAGACGCATATACGGCGACCAAAGCTTTGTTTGATGATGCGAAAAATTTGGACGGGAGTCCATACACACCGATCTCGGTGGGATCCTTTGAAGACCGCCTCGATGCGATTGAGGCCGAAATGGAAGATCCCCGCATCGGCACGGACCGTATGATTGCCCTTCGCGGTGAGATATCCGATGTTTATGATCGGTTGACAGAGAAAGCTGACAAAACCGAATTAAAACGATTGAACAATCTGGCGATTATCGCTTATTACGAGGAACGCACGTCTTATACGGCGGATTCGTATGATGCGTTCAAAGATGCGGTCAATGCTTATGGCAATTATTTATCCGTCAACGAAATCATCAACGATCCGAATGTGTCCCAAACCGAAGTCAATCAGTGGGAGACCTTGATTCGGGATGCACTTGATCTTTTGGTGGAACAAGTCGATCCCTCTCCTTTGCTTGCGGAATATGAAGCATTGAACGAGATGGATCTGTCTGGGTACACGCCGTCGTCAAAAGCAATCTTCACGGCGGAATTGGATCGGTTGTTTGAAATTATCACCGGTGATAATCTTGATAGGGACACATTCAATTACGTCGATCTGGCTTTGGATGATGCGCCTGAATTGTTAATTGAAATCGCCGATGTATCGCAATTAAGTGACCTTTTGGATGACATCGATGATATAAGAAGGGAACGGTATTCTCATGCTTCCTACGGACTTTTGATGGAAGCAGTCAGGGATGCCTCACAAATTATTGAGAACCAAAACCGAACCGAAGAAGCGGTTCAGACGATAATCGTTCGTTTGCATGAACGCATCGATGGATTGATGCCGCGCATTGACACATTGTACATCCGTGCAGCCGATCCGCCGCTGAATATTGATTCGTATGTGGTGACGGGAGATGCACAGATCGAATCATACTATTCGACGAACGATGAAGCGTTCACGGTGGATGAAAATGGAAATATCATACCAAAGGCGTTTGGGGAAGGTCGTGTCTACGTGGCGCTTTCAAACGACGTCGTTGAAATCATTCCGATTGTCGTGAAAGCGAATGTCAAAACTCCGACAATCGTTCTCATGGCTGTTCTCCCGGTGTTTGCCGTTATCTCCGGTGTGGCGGTCGTGACCATGAACAAAAAAAGATGGACGTCGATTGGCAAGACTTTAAAACGTCTTTTCTCAAAAAAGAAAGAGGGATGATCCGTGAAAAGCGAAACCCGTAAAAAAATTCTTGAGTATGCTGCAATCACAGCATTCTTATCCATTGCGCTTTATTTTATCAACCAAATATTCAATGAACAGATTGATGTGCTCTTTTATGCGATCAACATAATTGTCTTGCCGTTTTCGATTGCGTTGTTCATCAGTTATCTGTTAAACCCGCTGCATCAATTTGTCGAGAATCGGATGAAACTCAAAAAGCGGATTTTGAGCGTTGCCGTGGTTTTGTTGATCACGTTGATGGCGCTTGTCGTCATCGGATATTTCATCGGTAGTTTCATCTATGATCAGGCTTTGCTTTTCTTTGAGCGCGACTGGTCGACGATTGTTGATTTCATTGAAACAAACCTTTTGAACAATCCAAGGATTATAGATATTTATAATCAGATAAATCACTATATACAATTGGAAAGCAGCGGACCGTTTTTAATTAATATCCTCAACGTGTTTAAAAGTGCCACCACGGTGGCGATGACCATTGTGCTCGTACCGGTGTTTTTATTTTTCCTTCTTTACAACAAACAAAAAATCTTTGAAGGCATTCTCCATACCTTTCCGGAAAAATATCAAACGCATATCAGGACGTTGGGCAAACGAAGCGATAAAGTCATCACTAAATACTTCAACGGACGGTTTTTGTCGATGTTGATCATGAGTGTGTTTTACACCGGTTTCTTTTTCCTGCTCGGGTTCAAGGAAAAAAGTGTCTTTTTCGGCTTTTTGCTCGGATTTTTGGATATCATTCCTTATCTGGGACCGTTTATCGGAACGTTGTTGCCGTTTTTATATTCATTCACGATCCAGGATCAGATGCTCTTCGGTGAATTTTCCTGGTTGGCTGTGCTTATTGTGAACCTTGTCGGCCAATCATTGCAGGGGAATGTCTTACAACCCTACATCATGGGTAAAGAGGTGGACATGCATCCTCTTCTTGTGCTGGTCAGTTTCATTTTCTTCGGCGCCCTTTTTGGTATCACCGGTGTAATTTTGGCGATTCCGATCACGGGTATCATCCGCACGACCCATCGTTATTTCAAAAAACTCGGAGAAGAGGACAAAGAACCACCTTCCAAACCTTCCGGTCAAAATCAAAATGAAAGTGAGGCACATGCGACATGACACAAAAGAAAATGCTTTACCGTGACCCGGACAACGGTGTGATCGCCGGCGTGGCCGCGGGGTTGTCCGATTACTTCGAGATTGACGTGACCATCGTTAGGTTGCTTTGGATTTTCGCTGTTATTTTCGCGGGTGGCGGAATCATCGCTTATATCATCATGGCACTCGTCGTTGAACCGAAAGAGAAGGTCATGAAACGGATGGAACGAAAAAGGGAAGAGCAACGAAAGAAAAACGATCCGATTTATGATGCGGATGATCC
>JAGYMP010000069.1 GCA_018400565.1 Bacilli bacterium
TGAAAGGCCGGCCGGTCGCCACTTCCAGCATCGTACCCGGCGAAGATGAGCACCGCATCAAGTCGGCGTACGCTTGATTGCCACAAGGTTCTATTATGACGGCAATGGAATCGTGCCGGTGTTGGAGGATCTCGCATATGTGGAGTCTCTTTCCGCGGAAGTGCTGGCACCGCCGATACCTGAGGCCATGACATTCGATGACATTTTAGCCATCGATTACCTTGACATTGATGCTTTTTACCGCTACATTCAAATCGAAGAGACGCTTATTAACTCGGGATCGGTTTATTATCCCAATTATGTGCTTGAAAGCGATGCACACCGCAACACCAACTACGGTAATTATTATGAATTGATGATTGAAGGGACGGACCTTGGTACTGAAATCGGAGGTGACTCAGGTTCGGAGGTTATCCTGGAAGGCTATCTGTTCGGGTTCAACAAAGGGTTTGATTTTCACTGGGTCATCGCTTATGGAGACCACACGTTGCCGACAGCTTAGATGATCGAACATGAAGAAGACAGGGCCTTCCGAAGGGGAGGTCCTGTCTTTTGATGAATCATAACCGTTCCACAAAAAACTTTATGGGCGCACCGGTTTAAAAAAAATGCTTTCTTCTGTATAATAGAAGATAGAAGCAACATGTGTGAAAAAGAAACAAAATTCTTATAAGGAGGCTACCATGATTTTTGAGAGAACCGAGAAGTTTCCCAAAGATTTTGTCTTCAAAGAAGGTTTGTGTGTGTCGCTTTTCCAAAAGACACACCGGCACTCCCCCGATAACAAAAAGGATGCACTGATGTTCAAGAATCTTGTCAAGGAAATGAAAATACAGATTGACAAGAAGTTCCCCGATTCCGACACGGATGATCTTTACAGGGAATTGGATGCGCTGATCAAGGATAATTTGTTTTGGAAGGACACAAAAGACGGGCTGGCATTGTTCGCGGATGAAGAAACCATCCATTACTATCTGTTGGAAGATGATGTGCCGACAGACGTCTACGTGGAGAACAAGTTCCGCGTGATCCCGCTGATTGATTATTTCCAGTCATCGGACCAATTTTATCTGCTGGCACTGGGAGCCGAGGATTACGAACTTTACCGCGGCAACCGGACATCGATGGAAAAAGTCGACATCCCGGATGACCATCCGAAGACGATGAATGAGGTTCTTGGAGAGGAGCACCCCGATAAGTATCTGACGCACGGTACCTATGCCGGCGGCGATAAAAATATGTTCCACGGCCACGGCGGCGAAAAGGACGAAGCCGGCGTTGACCGGAGGCGTTACTTCCGTTTTGTGAACGAGTATGTGACAGACAACTACTTAAACGACACGGAAATACCGTTGATTTTGGTGTCATTGAAAGAACATCAGGGAACATTCAACAAAGTGTCCGACAACAAACATCTCGTCCACACGATCGACATGCAATACACCGCCAAAAACAAAAACAAAATCCATGAGATGGTCAATCAATTCCTGAAGGAAAAACACCAGGAAAAAATCAAACGTCTTCTGGATGATTTTTACACCGCAAAATCAAACGAAAAAGCATCCGACCTTCTATCGGAAGTCGCCATGGCGGCGACCCAGGCGAAGATCGACACGCTGTTCATCGAGAAGGGCGAAGATTTCCCCGGCATCTTCAATAAGGAGACCGGTGAGCTGGAATACGGTGAGGACAGGGATTACGGCGCCGATATTTATGATGATTTGGCCAAAGACACCCTGGAAAAAGACGGTGTGGTTTACATCGTCGATGAAGAGGATATGCCCGGTGAATCCGGCATCTGCGCAATTTACCGGTATTGATTTGTGAATGGAAACCCATAAAAAAAGAGCTTCCGCAAATGCGGAGGCTCTTTTTGTTTGATGGGGGAAAATGTCAAATGATGCCGGCCCCGAAGAAAGTCGCAAAGACCAATGAGATCGTCGTCATGAGTTTGATGAGGATGTCAAGGGAGGGACCGGCCGTG
>JAGYMP010000070.1 GCA_018400565.1 Bacilli bacterium
ACGGCAAGCAAATCCTCGCGATCAGTTTTGACGAGAGCGCCGCGAAATTCCTGGGCGTCAACGTCGGAATTTTCCAGTTGGTTTTTATCATCATGCTTTCCATCACCGTTTCGATTTTGCTTGAGGCAGCCGGCGTTTTGCTCATCTCATCGATGATGATCATACCGGTGGCCGCCGGCATGAAGGTGGGATGGAGTTACAAATCGACATTGATATTGAGTATCTTGTTTTCCGAACTCTCCGTGTTCATGGGGCTTTGGATCGCCTACAGCCTCGTCATCCCGAGCGGAGCCGCGATTGTCACCGTCAATATCATCATTCTGTTATTGCTCAGTTTCTTCCAGCGCCTGACGGCCAAACACACAGGCAAACGGGAAATGGCAAACGGGAAATGACCCAATAAACAAAAAGCCCTCCATGTCCGAGGAACCTCAGGTAAAGCATACCTGTGTGTCCTGAGCGGTCGCGGGGCTTTTTTTAATACCATTGATAAGCATACCATATGTAATCCAAACACAAACCGGTTGCGGGCGCCATGTTTTTGAGGGCGTCCCTTTTTCCCGGTTTATTAAGGAGAACGGGGATGTCTTCTTCGCCGACCGCAGCCTCATAGACCATGTAGCGAACCATATGGTGCAGAAAACCGTCACCGACGATTCGGATTTTGAGCCTTTGTTTTTCGTTTGCGACACGGATCGATTCGATGTGTCGGATCGTGTCGTCCTTATCCCCTTTGCTGAAGGAAGAAAAATCATGGACGCCTTCAAATTGTGACAACCGTTGTTTCAGCCGGTATTCGTCGACCGGTCCCGTATGCCATTCCAAATGGCGCAAAAAGGGATCATAGATGCCTTTGTTGATGGTGTAAACATATGCTTTTTTGAATGTGTCATACCGGCTGTGAAAGAGCGGAGGCATCCATGTCGCTGATAACACAAGCATGTCTTCGGGAAGCAATGCGTTCAACACACGAACCCACTTACGTCCGGAGAAATCCCTTTTGCTGGGGAAATGGATCACCTGATGGCGTGCATGGACCCCCGCATCGGTGCGCGATGCTCCCTGGACAAGCAATTTTTCATTCTCAATCCTGCTGATGGCTTTGCTCATGACACCCTGAACGGTTTTCTGTCTTCTCTGGATTTGAAAACCATGATATGTGCTTCCGTCATAAGCCAGGACAAGTTTGACCACCGGTAAGAGATCATCGTGTCCGTCACAGACGATGCGTTCGATTTTTCCGTTGACGACACGCATTTTATAAGCCTTGCCATCCCGCCAATAAACATGTCTCGTGCCTTCGGGTTCAGCGGGGATATCCATCGTTTTCGTTTTGGGATACACAAACGGTTTCCCAAACCATGTGCCTTCATCCGTTTTTAAGGCCACATCGTCAGAGAGCCAATCTTGTTCAATGTTCATAAGAACACCTTCACGTAGATGGATGCCCCGAAGAGAAGCAACACGACAAATGAGGCGAAAACATCCCTGGCCGCAAACGATAACTCATAGATGCGCGTTCTTGGTTTCCCGGGCACAAAATTGCGTGATTCCATCGCGTCGGCGAGATCTTCGCTCCGTTTGAAGGCGATGATGAACATCGGCACCAGCAAGGAAACGATTTGTGTGATTTTATCTTTGAGTTTCCCTTCGGAGAAGTCGGCACCCCGGGATGCCTGGGCAAGCATGATTTTGTTGGCTTCATCGAGAATGGTCGGGATATACCGCAAACTGATGGAAATGATCAATGCGAAATCCTCACTGCGAATCCCGACGATTTTCAAGGGATGCAGCAGTTTTTCAAGCGCCTGGGTGAGATCGGTGGGTTTGGTCGATAACGTGAGGATGGTGGAGAACATGATGATGATCAACAATCGCATGACGACGAAAAGCGACATGACAACACCGTCTTCATACACCGTGACAGAAAAAGACGAGAATGACACCCAGACATTGCCGTATGTCAATATCGCCAAACCGCCGGTGACATACATCAAAAACAAAAGGATGCCGAATCTTTTGATCATCCGCGCAACCAAACGCCATATGACGGTCCATGCAAGCAAAAACAGGATCGAAGAGACAGACAAACCCATATTGAGGGTTGCGAGTGCCTCGCCTGTTTGATTGAACATGATCTGGAAGACGAATGTGAAAACAAGCAGGACGAATATCGGTTTCAGACCTTTGATGACACGGATGATCGAGATTCTCCCGACGGCGATCAACATCAAGGAAACTCCGAATGCTATCGCCATCTGCGTGATCGTCTCAAGCAAAAAAATCGTCACCATCAAGAAAAGGACCGCAATGATTTTCGTCCGTGGATCGAGACGGTGGAAAAAACCGCTGCCGGGCACATACTGGCCAATGACGATGTTTTTCATGATTTCATCGCCGCCTCAATCGCTTTTGCGGCTTCTTCGGGTGTTTTTTTCATGGAATCAAGTGTTAGCCCGTATTTTGTTTCGATATATTCCAATATCTGCATTGTCTGCGGTTTGTCCAGATAAAAATCACTGAGGTCGGAATGTTTGAACAACTCATCGGTTCTCCCGTCAAAGACGAGTTTCCCGTTTTTAAGCACCAAAGCCCGTGTGCAGTGCGCATACACCAAATCCATGTCATGCGTGATCATCACGATTGATTTTCCGGTTTTTTCACGAATGTCTTCGAACAGCGCCATCAGCTGATGTTTGCCGAAAGGGTCCAAGCCGGATGTGGGTTCGTCAAACACAAGGATTTTGGGATCGATCGCCAAAATCCCGGCGATGGAGACACGCTTTTTCTCCCCGCCCGAGAGATTCAGGGGATTGCGGGACAAATAAGATTCATCAAGGCCGACGAGTTTAATCACTTCTGCTGCCTTCTTTTTCGCTTCTTCGACATCCATGCCGAAATTGCGCGGGCCGAACATGATGTCCTTCTCTACGGTTTCCTCGAACAATTGATATTCGGGAAATTGGAAAACCAATCCGACGTCCCTGCGGATTGCGTTGTAGTTGATCTTCTTATTGCGTTTCTTCGTGACTTTTTTTCCGAAAATCTCAACCTCTCCGATCGACGGGAATAAAAGTGCGTTCATATGCTGGGCCAACGTGGATTTTCCGGATCCGGTCTGTCCGATCAGCCCCACGAACTCACCCTTCTCCTGCAGCGAGAAAGAAATATCCCTGATGGCTTGATAGGGACCTTCATCAAACGCCTGAAAATGATGGCTTACCTCTCTAAAGTATATTGCCATAATGACTCCTTAATCTTCTCATGTCCGTCCGGCAAAGCATTCGCGATTTTGAGTGCAACCGGCAATTCCAAATGAGCTTCTTCAAACAACGTCGTGTCTTTGAACAACACCGACGGCTTATCATCCGCGAAAATCTTTCCTTCTTTCAACAACAGCAGACGATCGGCCGTGACGGTTTCGCTGATGTCATGGGTGATCATGATCACGGTCAAACCTTCTTCGTGCAATTCACGGATGTATCCCATAAGTTCTTCGCGGGCAAAGGGATCCAACATTGAGGTCGCTTCATCAAAAATGATGATATCGGTTTGCATCGCCAATATACCGGCGATCGCCACACGTTGCTTCTGTCCGCCCGACAACGATTGCGGCTCCTTATCAAGATACTCCGCCATCCCGACTTTATCGGCATATATCCCGATGCGTTTTAACATCTCCTCACGGGGGACACATAAGTTCTCCATACCGAAAGCGATATCATCATACACGGTCACGCCGACAAACTGATTGTCGGGATTCTGAAACACAATGCCGATTTTCTTGCGGATGTCATAGACGGTTTCATCGTTCATCTCAAGACCGTCGATTTCAATCGTGCCCGAATCGGCATTCAACAAACCGACCAATAATTTGGCCAATGTTGATTTCCCCGAGCCGTTATGGCCCAAAATCGAAATCCATTCGCCTTTTTCAACCGACAAAGAAACGTCCGTGAGGACGTGTCTTTTTTTATGATATGAGAAATGCAAGTCTTTGACATCGATGTAAGCCATGCGATCACCGCCGCAATCATTATACCAAAAATGCATATAAAAAGCGAATGAAAGTAAGCTT
>JAGYMP010000071.1 GCA_018400565.1 Bacilli bacterium
GCGTCCGTTACCATCCAGTATAATCGCTATATGTTTTGGAATTGTGATGTCCTCTGTTTTATTGAACAAACCCATCGGTTCTCGCTCCTTTATGAGAAAAACGTGTACGATCGTGCTTTTATCATTATACATCATGTGACCGATATTTTCCATCGTCGGCCCCACAAAAAAATATAAGGCCGTTTCGTGGCCTTATATTTTCATGATCTCTTCTTTCTTCTCTTCATAAACGGTGTCGATTTTGTCTGTGTGATCATCCGTCATTTCCTGGATTTTATCTTCATAGTAATGAAGATCGTCCTCCGTGATCTCACTGTTTTTCTCCATTTTCTTGAAATGGCTGTTCGCATCCCGGCGGATGTTGCGGATTGCGACCTTGGCATCCTCCGCGAGTTTGTGAATTTCTTTGACGGTTTCTTTCCGCGTCTCTTCTGTCATTTTGGGAAAGTTGAGACGGACTCCTTCGCCGTCGTTCACGGGCGTGATGCCCAGATTGGCCGCGAAAATTGCTTTCTCGACCGCTCCGACCATTGATTTGTCATAAGGTTTGATGTAAAGCTGATTCCCTTCGGGGACGGAAACGGTCGCCAGTTGGTTGATCGGCGTCATCACACCATAGTAATCGACCTTCACTTTGTCAAGCATTTTCGGGTTGGCCCTCGAACTGCGGACCGATGCGAAGTCATTGTGAAGATTTTCCAATGTCAGGTTCATTTTCTTCTTTGCTTCTTTCAACACTTGTTCAGGCATGTCATTCACTCCCTATGTATTTTTGATATGGGTGCCGATGTTCTCGCCCATAATGGCCCGTTTGATGTTGCCCGGTTCATTCATGTCGAACACAACGATGTCGATGTTGTTGTCGCGGCATAATGCCGCGGCCGTTGAATCCATCACCTGAAGTTCCTTATGTAAGATGTCATGATGGGTGAGTTCCTCGTACTTGACGGAATTCACGTCGACCTTCGGATCTTTGTCGTATACCCCGTCGATGCCGTTCTTTGCCATGTAGACGATGCTTGCGCCAAGCTCGGCCGCCCTTAAGGCACTTGTGGTATCGGTGGAGAAGTACGGATTCCCCGTGCCGCCGCCAAAGATGACAATCCGGTCTTTTTCAAGATGGCTGATTGCTTTTCGCCTGATATAAGGTTCGGCGACCTCGGGAATGTTGAGCGATGTCATGACCCGCGTGGGCACTTCCATCGCCTCCAAAGAATTTTGTAAAGCCAGCGCATTGACGATCGTGCCGATCATTCCCATGTAATCGGCACTTGAACGCTCGATGCCCATATCCTCGGCAAGCTTTCCGCGGAAAATATTCCCGCCGCCGACGATGATGCCGATTTGACTCAGATTGAGATCATAGGCTTCTTTGACCTCTTTCGCGACTTTTTTGACGGTCAGCGGATCGATGCCGATGCCGGCTTTCCCGGCGAGTGCTTCGCCACTTAGTTTGATCATCACACGTTTTTTCAAAATGTAACCCCCTCTTTGAAAAGAAAGGACACAAACGTGTCCTTTACTCGTTGATTTGTGACATGACTTCGTCAGCGAAATTTTCGTCCTTCTTATCAATGCCTTCTCCCACGGCCAAACGTGCGAAACGCACGATGGTCGCGCCGTTTTTCTTGACATATTCCCCGACGGTGATGTCGGCGTCCTTGACAAACGGTTGGTCGACAAGACAGATTTCCTTCAGGTTTTTCGCCAGACGGCCTTCGATGATTTTTGCGATAATATGTTCGGGTTTGGGTTTTTTGGCTTCCCTGTTTTCATTCAACGCCTCATTTTTCAAAATCTGGCGTTCCCTTTCCAGGACATCCTCGGATATTTCACCGCGTTCCAAATATTTGGGTTTCATGGCGGCAACATGCATGGCGATGTCTTTCGCGAGTGTTTCATCGCCGTCTTCAAGGACGGCGAGAGACGCGATTTTCCCGCCCATGTGGATATAGGAGCCAAAGGTCTCCCCGTCTTCCTTTTCGTAGACGGAAAAACGGCGGAAGGAAATGTTTTCGCCGAGTGAGGTAATGCTCTCAAGCAGCAAATCTTTGACGGGCTTGCCGTCAACTTCGACCTCAAGGGCTTCCTCATCGTTCTTGGCGTCGGATGCGAGCAGCGCATCACTGATTTTTTTGGTCAACGCAATGAATTTGTCATTCTGTGCGACGAAGTCCGTCTCACAGTTCAATTCAAACATGATGGCTTTGTTGCCTTCGGCGTTGACTTCACAAACACCTTCGGCAGCCGCGCGTGATGATTTTTTCTCGGCTTGTGAGATACCCTTTTCACGAAGCCAGTCAACGGCTTTTTCCATATCTCCGTCGGTTTCGGTCAGGGCTTTTTT
>JAGYMP010000072.1 GCA_018400565.1 Bacilli bacterium
GTCGTTCCCTTTGGTGCGGCGGTGTCCGTCGTCGTACCCGGCGACAGATCGCACGATACCACAAAAGCCAGCAGCAGCAATGTCGTGAGTGCAAATAACTTTTTCATCATGCGTTTCATCTCTCCCTTTAGTTTTTTTGCTTTCTGTTATTCATTATAGGTAAAATATGGTCATATATCAAGAGCGTCCGGCAAAATCGTTTTATTTGGGTAAGCGTTTACAGAATGGTGTGTTTTTTATGAAAAAGGAGTGTCCATCAAGGGAAAAATAAAGACTTTAGGATGAAAACTTTCTAAGGCTCCCCCCGCAAAACGACTCCGGTTACCGACAAAACCGCATCACAAACCACGCCGAGGATGTTCATAACCGAACATACATTCGTCTATTTCATGAACGGTTGGTTTTTGATTTGTTGGTTGTAAAGGTCGACCAAGGCGTTTTTTTGGCCGTAGGTGATCTCTTGTTTGCTCGTTTGGGAAAGCGCCTGCAAAACCTTTTTTGTATGAATGGGCGCCACAATGGTGGTCACACCGTCAAAAGCCCTGATAAAACCGAGAGACCTCGTCACTAAATCATCGGTTCCGACAATGTCTTTCATTTTTTTGATCAACAATTCCCGCTTCTGTGTTTCCGATTCACCGGTCCGGTCGGATATATTACCCGTCAGCCAGCCGTTGTCAAACGGATTTTTGATGATGAGCGGCATTCGTTTGGCCTTCACAAATGAAAACAATTGTGAAGGTTCCTGGAAAAAGACGTTAAACAAGACTTCAACCGCATCGCAAGGTGTCTTTGTCAGTGTATCTTTGAGTTGGGGATAGGTGTCGACACTGACACCGAAGTAACGGATTTTCCCTGATTCCTTCAACTGTTGGATCGTCTTTTGCATCTCCGAATTTTTTGTGATCACTGTCTCGCCGATGCTATCGAACAACAGCAGATCGATGGTTTCGAGTTCACCCGCTTCGATGATCGCATCCACCCGGTTTATCAGGTCATCTTTTTCATCATAAGGCATTTTAAAAGCGATGAACCATTGTTCTTGTCCGTGCGAAGTGAGTAAGCGGGCCTCTTCGGGTTTGCGTATTTCAACATAAGAAATACCGTGGCTCAATGCATTATCGAGCACCTCCGAAATATGCATCCCTTCCTCAGGCAAAGCGATGCCGATGGATGGCAATTGGTTGAAAATATTACTGTTCTTTTTATCATTCATATTAAATCAATCCTCCGTCACACACAATCATTCACACATTGTCCGCATCCGTGTTGCTTTCTGCGGATGTCTCATTATATCATGTTT
>JAGYMP010000073.1 GCA_018400565.1 Bacilli bacterium
GCGTCCGCACCAACGCATATCCATAATGTTTTTCTTTGAGGACCTGTAAAATCACCATGACCAAGGCCCCTTTTTTTATTTCCTGACGGAAATTTTTTAGAATGGTCTTTTTGTCCATTGTATCACCTTATCATATATTATAATGTATAATACACATTATGTAAAGAGAATGTTTTATTTTTTTTAAAAAAGTTGGATATTTTCTATATTTGTTTGAGGGAAGATGAATGATATAATGGGAACATACCAGCGAAAGGACGAGAAGTTATGGCGGATAAATCGTTGAAAGAAATGACAAATACGGAGTTGTGGGCTTTGTTTCCCATTATCTTAAAACCTTACGATTCCAAGTGGCCGATTATCTATAAGCAAGAAGAAAAGAAGCTATGTGATGCACTCGGAGATACCATCATCACCATCGATCATATCGGTTCGACGTCTGTTCCCGGTTTGATGGCCAAACCGATCATCGATATCTTAATGCAGATTAAACAGAATGCTGATTTAGACGTTTTGTGTGATGGTCTTCACACGCTTGGATACATCGATAACAAAGATGACTCAAGGCCTGCCCCGCACTATATGTTCATGAAAGGATACACGACGGAAGGGTTCAAACCACCTGTGTTCCATCTTCATGTCCGATATCCTGGGGATTATGACGAACTATATTTTCGCGATTATTTGCGCAAGCATCCGGATGTGTGCAACGATTACACACGCTTGAAAAAGAAATTACAAAAACAACATGAACATGACCGAGACGCTTATACGGAAGCCAAAACCGCGTTCATCAAAAAATATACACGGTTGGAAAGAAAAAACCAAGGTTGAAACGAATGGTTGCCGCATATAAAAAGTGTTAGTGGACACACCCGCGATGTGTTTCACTAACATTTTTGTTTTTGTTGGATAAACAACTATTTACTTAAATTGAGTCCGGGGGTTTTGATGTTCAAAAAACTTAATGAATGATTGTCGTCCGCTTTGATTGACATGGGAATGTTTGGTGAACAAAGGACGATATCATCTTTTTTGACAGGGTATGTTTCGTTCTTGATGGTGATCGACCCTTTCCCTCCCAATATAAAAAACGTGACATTGACAGGAACCTGATGTGGCGGAATCAAATCGCCCGGATGTAACAAAAGGTTTTTGATCGTCGCGTGTTCATGATCGACGATGGTTTTTGCGGAGACACCGCGGATGTTCGTTTTTGCTTCAAGTTCATGCAAATTAAAATGGGTCATGATTTCACTCCTTATATAGATTATGTTTGATGGATACGTTTTTTGCAGAGTTATTTTTTAATCGTCGGAATAAATGGAAAACAACCGTTCGATATGTTTGAAATCAATGAAACGTGATTTCCGAAGGATTTCCTTGCTTTCGGAAAAAATGACAACGGTGGGAACGGTGAAGATTAAATGCTGGCCCTGAAAGACGGGTAGGTCTTCAAGATAAATCTGGGCCATAGGGATGGAAGGATAATCATCACCGAGCGACTCAAGTTGTGCGCCGACGGATACGCATACGTTGCATTGTTTCGTTTTTGCGAGGATGACGGCAAGCGGTTGTTTGATGAATGTTTGAAAGGTTTCGTAGGTTTTTATTGTTTTCATAAGTCTCACCATTGACAGTTTATCAAACAACTGGATAAATGTATGCTGATATGCTTAATACGACAAATGTCAAAAAATATATGCCAAAATCGTTTGGAATTGATATAATAAAAACAATCATATGATGTTTTTACAAACGAGGAGGACATATGAAAGCAGATCTTCGCACGATTGAAAAGAAATTATTGACGAGAAACAAATGGACTTACAGTATCGGTGGTGTCGGCCGCGACATGATTTATCAGTTGGTCGCGACTTTTTTCATGGTTTACGTCCAGTATACCATCGGTCTCACCAAAGAACAATTTGCGACCGTCGGTATATTGCTCGTCGTCGGTCGGGTATGGGATGCTATCAACGATCCGATCATGGGATCGATCGTGGAAAACACGCATACACGTTGGGGAAAATTCAAACCCTGGATTCTCACCGGTGCCCTGCTTACCGGCATATGTGTGTTTTTCATGTTCAATTTCCGGCCCGAAGGATGGGGATTTGTCATCTTCTTCGGAGTCATCTATCTTTTATGGGAGGCTTCTTTCACGTTAAATGATATTCCGTATTGGTCATTGTTGCCGAATTTGGCGCGTGAGAAAAAAAGCCGGGATCAGATCACGACCTTGGTCGTCGTGTTTGCCGGCGTCGGTGCTTTTTTGGCCAATGCGATCATTTCGTTCACAACGGTCGGCAATGCCGTCAAAGGCTATTCGATGATTTCGATCACGTTCGTGATATTCTTTATTGCCTGTACGTTTTTGACGGTGTTCGGAGTCAAAGAACCCAAAGAAGCTGATGTGGATAAAAGCCAGAAAATTTCAATCAAACAGATGTTCATCGTGATCAAGAACAACGATCAGTTGCTCTGG